>JACQZD010000088.1 GCA_016207865.1 Nitrospirota bacterium | reverse complement strand
CTTTCAAACGGCATAGAATAATAGTATATAATAACAATGCGAAACTTAGAAGGAGCATTAATAATTGACCAGACTCACCAAAAAAGACGCCTTAACATTTCTCAAATCCGCGGACCTGCCCGGTCTCGGCATGATGGCTGAAAGGATGAGAAAAAAACTCCACCCGGACGGTATTGTCACGTTCATCATTGACCGCAATATCAATTACACAAACGTCTGCATAAACAAATGCAAGTTCTGCGCATTTTACAGAAATGAAGAGGACCCTGAGGCGTATGTGTTAACCAAAAAAGAGCTTTTTAAAAAAATAAAAGAGACCATTGCCTTGGGCGGCACGCAGATACTGATTCAGGGCGGGCTTCATCCTGAACTTGACATCAACTACTATGTGGACCTTTTAAAATCAATCAAGAAAAAATTTAATATTCACATCCACGGCTTTTCCCCGCCTGAGATTTCATACATGGCGGATAAGGCAGGACTTACGCTAAAAAAGACTATAAAAATTTTAAAAGATGCAGGGCTTGATTCCATACCCGGAGGCGGAGCAGAGATACTCTCAGACCGGGTGAGAGAACGAGTCAGCCCCAAAAAAATCGGCAGAGACAAATGGCTAAAGGTAATGGAAGAGGCGCACAAACTCGGCATGAAAACCACAGCCACCATGATGTTCGGCAGTGTTGAGGAACCGGAGGACATTATTGAGCACCTGGACGCCGTAAGAAGATTGCAGGATAAAACAAATGGGTTTACGGCCTTTATTCCGTGGAGTTTTCAGCCGCTTAATACAGAGTTGGGAGTTATGAGTTCAGAGTTAAGAGTTAAGAACAAAAAAACACCCCAAAACACCAAACTCATAACTCATAACTCTAAACTCCACGCCGCTACCGCGGCGGAATATCTCCGCATCCTTGCGCTTTCAAGAATCTATCTGGATAATGTCCCGAATATTCAGGCGTCATGGGTGACCCAGGGACTTAAAATGGCGCAGGTAGCTCTGAGATTCGGCGCCAATGATTTCGGTTCAACCATGATTGAGGAAAATGTCGTTGCAGCGGCAGGCGTAAAGTATAAAGTTTCCATTAATGATATTGTGGGTTCAATAAAATCCGCCGGGTTTAAGCCCGCCCAGCGGGACATGTATTACCGCAGGATTAAAATATTGAAGGATTAATTGACAGAATCCCCTGCAAAGTATTAATCTAATTATCCGCAACGGACACTTAGCCCGTTGAATTATCAGTATTAATTATAAGGAATGCAATGTGCCGCTTAGCTGCCATAACATCAGATAAATATTTCTCTCCGATGGAGAATGTCCTGGCCCTTGAGACGATGAAGGAAGGGCATGACGGCTCAGGCATGGGTCTTGTGCTCAAGAATTTAGGCGGCGAATTTGAAAACCTCAAGGAATTTCCCGTGCTTTCCGCAATATGTTCAAAGGCTGGGATGAATGCGCTTGACAGCTATATGGACCAGCAGGGGTTTAAGCTGATACATACATGGACTCCGAAGATAAAACCGGTTAAAGGCGTTCAGGCAAGGGATTATTATTTTGCACGGGTCTATGACTACCCGCCTGCGGTAAAGGACAGCCCGAAAGAGGAAAAAGAAGAGCTTTTATTAAGAGTAAGGGTAGCGCTTAGGGCTATTGGCGAGGCTGATGAATCCATTATTGTATTTTCTTTTTATCCTGATGTGCTCTCGCTCAAGGAGGTCGGCGACCCGCTTGAGCTTTCAGAGTTTTTCTGTCTTCATGATTCGCAGCTTAAGGCAAAAATCATCTTTGCCCAGGGCAGGCAGAACACCAATTACGCAATAAACCTTTATGCATGTCACCCGTTTTTTATTCAGGGATACTTTTCAATGACAAACGGCGAAAATACGGCATTTGTGCCTATCAGGGAATATCTTATGAGCAGGGGCAACCCCGGCTATATCGGATACAACAGCGACAGCGAGGTATTTACGCATATTCTTCATTACACATGCAGGGACCTTGCATATCCGCTTACATATTATAAAGATGTCATTACTCCGCTCCAGGATTCTGAGATGAACAACCGGACGGACAGGGAAGCTGTGAGGCTTTTAAAAATGTCTTTGAGGCCGCTCTGCATAGACGGGCCTAACTGCGTGATAGGCGCCACCCCGGACGGCGCTACTTTTATGGTGCAGGATTCCAAGATTTCAGGGAATTCCCTTACATAATTCTCTGGAGGGAAGACCGCTGCATACGCTGCGGCAGGTGCACTGCGGTGTGCCCTGTGAAGGCGATAGAGCCTGCCGTTTCCCTGCAGAGGCTTGTAAGGTCAGAAGGCAGTGTGCCGGTTCCCTCCCTTGTCAGGAGCATTACCCATATTGTTAAGCAGGTAACTGACATAGAGCGTTACTGCACCGGCTGCGGGACTTGCACGCTTGTCTGTCCCACTGCGGCAATAATGCCTGAATACAATCCATTCAACAAATTCCTGTTTTATAAAAACAGGGGCGGGGAACCTTACAGAAGGGGCGGCAGGAGAAACGACCCATCAGCCTCAACGCTTGATAAGCTGAAATTCACAAGAATATCCATGCTTACCGACCCTGCGCTTGATGCAGGCAGGCATGAATTTTACATACGCACGCTTCTGGGCCGGATACCTCCGGCGGACAAGCTGCCGGTAAAGGCGGCAGACGGCAGGCTGATTGTTGACAAGGGTGAATTCATACCGCCTGTGCATGAGATATATCCGATTATGATAGGCAGCATGTCTGTCGGCGCGCTTTCACCGCCTATGTGGGAGGGTCTTGCAATGGGCGTTGCCTATCTGAATGAAGTAGAAGGCCTGCCTGTTGTCATGTGCTCTGGCGAAGGCGGCATGCCCCAACGGCTTTTAAAATCAAGATTTCTTAAATATTTCATACTTCAGATTGCCTCCGGATATTTCGGCTGGGATGAGATTATTCATGCCCTTCCTCACATGAAAGAAGACCCGTGCGCAATAGAGATTAAGTACGGACAGGGCGCAAAGCCCGGTGACGGCGGGCTTTTGATGTCCTACAAAGTGCTGAAGCTGATTGCAGAGATACGCGGCGTGCCGAAGTTTGTGGACCTTGCATCTCCGCCTACGCACCAGACAAAATATTCAATTGAGGAATCAGTGGCAAAGATGATCCAGTCCATGTCAATGGCGTGGGGCTTCAGGGTCCCTGTGTATCCGAAGATTTCAGGGACCAAGACGGCGCAGGCAGTTTTAAATAACCTTGCGCGCAACCCCTATGCGGCAGGACTTTACATAGACGGCGAGGACGGCGGCACAGGTGCGGCTTACAATGTCTCAATGGATAAAATGGGGCATCCGATTGCGTCTAATTTGAGGGACTGCTATCTGGACCTTGTGAAGCAGGGCAAGCAGAATGAACTGCCCTTAATTGCGGCGGGCGGCGTAGGCAAGACCGGGAACCTGGCGGCGAATACGGCGGCGCTCATTATGCTCGGCGCATCGGCGGCTGCCATGGGGAAATACATAATGCAGTCGGCCGCAGAGTGTTTCGGCGATGAATATAACCGCTGCAGTTTATGCAATACAGGCCGGTGTCCGAGAGGCATCACAACGCAGGACCCGAAATTATACCGGAGGCTGGACCCTGACAAGGTTGCAGAGAGGGTTGTTGAGGTATTTAAGTCGGCTGATATTGAGTTAAGGAAAATATTTGCTCCTATGGGAAGGTCCACACAGCTTCCTATCGGCATGTCGGACGGCCTGAGCGTCGGGGATAAAGAAATCGCAGAAAGATTAAAAATAGACTATGCATGCTAAATTCAGTTAACAGTTATTCGTTATTTGTTATCCGAATAACTAATGTAATGTTTCATAAGTCATATGTGTTTATATAAACTTCTTTGGGGTCATTCCTGCGGAGGCAGGAATCCAGAAGCTATTGGAATCACTGGATTCCCGTTTACACGGGAATGACAGCAAAAGGCATGAAATTAGGTTTTTTAACAGCTTTTTATAAATTGACAATGGCAAATAAACAATGAAAAAATTAACTATAAAAGGCAACATTGACGGCAAACGGGTACCGT
>JACQZD010000087.1 GCA_016207865.1 Nitrospirota bacterium | reverse complement strand
TCTGTAAGAAAGCACATGACTGATAATCTGCCCGGTTCCGGAATGTCTTACAGACCCCATGCAGTTGAGGATATTTACATCAAGCCCCTTTTCCATGAGATAGGCGGCAATTGAGAGAATTCCGACAGGCGCCATGCGGACGGCATTCAGAACTTTGTCAGCCCGTCCTTCTATCCAGTTGGAACCGAAGGGGTTGATAAGCAGTATCTTCATCGTTTGATTTTTCCGCTGGCAGTCTTGGGCAGCCGGCTTACATATTCAAAGCCTTTCGGAACTTTATATTGCGCGAGTTTTTGATAACAGTATTTTCGTAAATCGCTTAAACTGTTCGGCGCGTCAGCATTGTTTTGCAATACAAGCTTTGCCATCGGCAATTGACCATACACGGAATGATTTTCACCATACACGTATGACTCTTTCACGCCGGGAAATTGATTAATGACAGCCTCTACCTCAGATGGAAAAACCTTCATGCCGGCAAAATTTATAACCTCTTTATCGCGGCCCATTATTGTCAAAAAGCCGGCATCGTCAATTTTACCTAAATCACCCGTATTAAACCAGCCGTCATTTAAAATGCCGGCCCTGCCCTGCCAAGGTGAAAAGTACGCATCCAGCAGGCCTTTACCTCTGATGTTAATTGTGCCAACCTTGTTTTCATCTAAATTAAACAATGCAACCTCATAGTCCGGCAGCGGCCGGCCCACGGAATTTCGCTTGCTTTTATCTTTGGAAAGATTTATAAACGGCAGTCCTACCTCAATAATTCCGTAAGCCTCTGTCAGTTCAATGCCGGATTTATCAAAAAATTCGTCAGCAATCTTTTCAGGCAGTTTCATGGCCGTTGAGACGGCCATTCGTATGTTTTTCATTGAATCACCGGCAATAAAATCAGATTTTGCCAATAAGCTGTAATGAAAAGGCGAGGCATAGATAAACGTGCCGTTATGTTTACTGAGGCCGTCTATTAATGCTTCGGGGAAACGGCTGCTGCAGAGCACAATAGTTGAGGCGCGGCGAAGGAAAAGCAGAATAGTTACCACAAAATGAAAGCTCATGGAAAGCACCCAAAGCACGGTATCTTCACCGGTTATTTTTAATCCCTTGTCTGCGGCGTCAGTCCTGTCAATAATTGTTTCATGCGATAAGACAATCCCCTTGCTTGTGCCGGTGGTGCCTGAGCTGAAGCGGATAAATGCGGGATTAATCCGGTAATATTCATCACAGGGTTTTTCCTGAGGCGACCTTTTTTTTATGTAGAATTCTTTTGTGCAAAAACCTTTTGATATAAGGCTGAACGCGCCTTCGTCACCGTGAGAGCCTTTTTCAAAAACAAGAAAATCCATGGAAATTTTGTTAAGTATATCTGAAATTTCGTTTTCCGTGTGGTCTGTTGAAATTGGAACAACTACCGCTGATAAGGATAAAATTGCCAAACTTGCGGTAATGTAATCAAGGCTGTCACTGCAGAGAAGCCCGATACGGTGGAATTGAGCCACTCCGCTTTGTTTCAATGATGATGCGATTAACTCCGCAGATAAAATTAACTGACCGTAGGTAATACTATAGCTGTCTTTAACAACTGCCGGCTTGCCGGTGAAGGCCGCTGTTTCCAGTTTGATTGTTTGAAAAATATTCATGTTTGCTTGTTTAAATTTAAATATAATCCTTGTACATATTACGGAGCGCGAAAATATATTTTGTCGCGCGGTAAATAACCCTCGCAATCTCTCTTTTAGGAACCTTTATCTTATTGACCCGAAGCGGATTAGCCCTGAGCGCAACGCTTGTGAGTCTTGCGAAATGCGCGTAAAATTTCTTTAAGCCGAGCCTTGTCGGAAGTATTGTGTGCATACAGTCATAAAACAAAAAGGGGTCGCAGATATAATCATCTTTGTGTTTCTGGAACAATTGCGTGCCCGGCGCCGGCGAAAATACCGTAAAGGTCACTTCAGCGGGGCAGAGTTTCAAGACCTCCCGTTCAAGCGCTGTGAAATCATCCGCGGTAAAATCCGGGTCCACTATAAAGCTCGCGTGCAGGGTTATGCCGATATCGCGAAGGATTTCTACTGCTTTTATGTTGGTTTCAACACTTGTCTTTTTATTGTAATTATCAATCTGTGTTCCTCTCATGGCATCAAGCCCGACATAAACAAGTCCTAATCCGGCCTGTTTCCATAACTTAAATAATTCAGGATGCCTCACGATAGTGTCGCTTCTGGCCCAGCTGATATATTTCTTTTTTATTCCCCTCTGAAGCAGAAGCTCCGCAACATCGGTCATTCTTTTTTTATTCAGAAATGTCTCATCGTCAACAAAATAAATGTTGTCTTCTGTTATCTGCGGGGGCGGACGTCCATACGCAGAAGTATCTTGAACGCTGCACCAGATCCCTTCTCGGGCGGGGCATGTCCTGCACGGGCGGAAATTCAGGAGGAGGCATTTCTGATTTTTCGCGGAACTCCGGGTCGTCCGGTGAAAGCGATACATTGCCGAAATGAAGCGGGAGTCCCTGTTTATAACGGTTCACAATTTCGCGAAAGGTTGTTCCGCCTTCGCCGCGCACTATAATATCTATGCTGCCCTCCGCGTAATCGGCAGGCATAATTGTAGCATGAACCCCGCCTGCGACAGTTACGATTGAAGGGTTCTGTTCCTTTACAAGCCTCGCAAGCTTTTTTACCATTGCAGACTGTGAACTGTAGCCTGTAAAGCCTATGATGCGAGGATTTATTTTATGCAGCCTGTCATGAAAAATTTCAAGAGGTTTTTCTTCAATTCCCAAATCACAAATTGACGCCTCATCCTCATCAGGCACTCCGCCGGCGACTATTTCCAGTTCCAAAGGTTCAAGATGGAGGAAACCCTCCTGCAAACGCTTAGCGATAAGCAGCTGCGGATGCGGCTTGACAAGTAAAATTCGCAAAAGGCCCTCCCCCTAAAAAGTAAGCCGCTTAATCAGCCCTTCTTTTATTTGATGCTCCATTACCTCCGCCTCATCCTCGCTGATTAATCCGTCAAGATATGATATTACCATATTGAGTCGGCCGTTATGGTAATTGGAGAAAAAACCAAGTCCCGGAGGCGCGGGAACGCGAGGCATTTGAAAAATATTTTCAATTTTTGCGCCCATTATCTCAGGAGACAGCGGGCTTTTACCGAGATGTGAGAAGATAAAAGTTGCAAGCTTCCCATTTAACGGCGTATCAATTATTTTTTTTAAAAATGCCAACGGCGCAATACGTGTTAAATGGCTTGCCTCCATTATATCGAGTGGGAGACCCGCCTTTACCTGCTCATACATCTGTGTTTTGAGACTGTTTATAATCTCTTTTTGACTGCCTGCAATACCGGACAGAACCTGAAAAAAAAGATATGACACGTGATTTAAAAATAATTCCTGTTTAAAATCCCCGCCGGCCCTCATGTCAACGGAGACCGCGGCTAAATAATTGCTTGCAGATAACCCCCTATTTTTGAAAAGGGCATGCACCGTTTGCAGAACAGATGCCAGCAAATAAGGCATCTCCATTAAGTAGCCGGCCTCTCTGTATGCGTTATCAAAAACCGCATCTGTTGCCTGACGGTCAAATGAAATCAGCTTGAATTTAAAAAGCTTGTTTTTGCCGGTCAATACAGGAAGAATCTCAGGCGGATTTTTAGAAAGGGCGATTATCTTGCGGTTTACGTTTCTGCCGGAAAGAAATTTTTTTAGCCATCCTGAAAGATGTGCAGGGGCGTTTAAAGGTATCCCCTTTAAAATTACTGAACTATCATCATTTTCAAGATACTGCTGGAGCAGTCCGATAAAACATTCTGCTCCACCTGCATCAAGCAGGCGATGGTCAAATGTCATTGCAAGACAGCTTTTCTGATTGTTTAGGTTGATGAGATGAAATGAAAGATGTTCGCTCTCGTTTTTAAACGGTTTGTTTACGCATCTGCCGAGCAAAGCCTTCATTTCCCTTTCACCGGAGCAGGTATAATAAGCAAAATTTAAATTTCCAGCTGATTTGTCCGGGATTCGCCAGTAGGGACAAATATTTATATCGCGCGCGATTCTGCCGTAAACAACGGGGACGGTTATAATTTCTTATGAATAAAAGATGCTAAGGCGTGAATTGTCTCAAAATCTTTGTTATCAAGACGTGATTCTATAAGCTGTAATTTAAAGGTCTTTTCTATAAAAACGAGGATTTCAAGAAAACCGAGGGAGTCAATCCCGAGCGTATGAATAGGCGCATCAACTGCGATGGAAGATTCGTCTTTTGACAGTATGGAAGCAATTCCTTGAATTAATGTGCTTTGTATGTTTTCTAATGTCATTTGCAAATTAAATTTTTCAAAACGGTTATTTTTTACTGAGGAAAATTGCCGCCTTTTCGTTTTTGCAATTATAACTAATGTACTGGATTAATTCAATGTCAGAGCGTTTTGTTTCATCAATAATATTAAGGCCGTGAGGGTTATCTTTTACCGGAGCTGCATAGCTCATTTGATTTTTTAGCATTAATGCGCCTGCCGCGTAATTAAATGCGCTGCCTATCATCATACTGCCAAATAATGGAGAATACGCTGCAGTAGGAATATCCGCATGAATCGCAGATAGATAAACTGATTCATCAGCGAGCAGCCCGTTGGCATTAATAATAGTTAAATCTGCCTTAGCACTGCTCATGCTTATATTTTCAACTTTGCAATACGCGTTATCCGAAATCTCATTGCCGAGCAGAAAAAAGACAGCGCCTTCCCCGGGCACATGATAAACAGGCTTAAAGTTAAAAGGCTTTATTCTGCCGTCAGAGGCCGGCGTTAATTTAGAATCATAGACATATCCGAGGACGTCGCCGTACTGCTCAAACGCTCCGGCTAAAATGTAATTACAGCGGTTTTCACTGAGCCATACCCCCGCAAGCTGCAGGGCTGAATAAAAAGAGGAAAAAAATTGCGTTACGGTCAGAGTCGGCCCCTGAAGGCCTAAAGATGAAGAGATATATGAGGCGGCGGCATTATGAACTGAATTGGAAAATGTAGTCGGAGATACATTTATATCGCCGTAATCAAGGATATCATTAAGAAAATCAAATGTTGTCACATGCGCTCCGAAAGCTGTAGAGGCAATAATGCCTATTTTCTTTTTCGTGATTTCCAATCTGCTGTCTGCAAGCGCGTCATATGCAGCCAGCACAGCCATTTTGCTTAATTTATCTGCCCGCCGCATTTTTTTCAGCAAACTTTTTGCAGCATGACAGATAATAATTATTGTAGCATGCTTAAAGTTCTGAAGATATGTATGCCGTTAACTTACCCTTACGTTGTTAAGCTACAACATACTCCTTTGCCTCTCCACACCTTCCCAATTACTATAGCCGCATTATTCCCTCCGAAGGCAAGCGAAGTGGAAACAGCGTACCGCCCGGCAATATTTGTTTTTTCTCTCACTGGGATTAGCGGTATTGCGTCGTCCTTATTTATAAACCCAACACTTGCAGGTATCCATCCCTCTCTCAGTCCTGCTGCGGTAAACACAGCTTCCAGCCCCCCTGCTGCACCGAGCGTATGTCCTGTGAAGCCTTTAGTGGACAACATTTTTAAATCTTTCCCGAATAAGCTTGCCAGGACATTGCCCTCCACCAGGTCATTGTCATGCGTTGCTGTGCCGTGGGCATTAACAAAGCTTATTTCATGAGGTGCGATTCCCGAATCATTCAGCGCCTTGTTAATGGATGTTTTTAATCCTATGCCTTCAGGATGAGGAGCAGTTAAGTGATATGCATCGCTTGATGAGCCGTATCCTGCGAGATATAAATCTGATGTTACGCCTCTTTTTATCATAGAGTTTTTTGTCTCCAGAACTAAAATGCCTGCGCCCTCGCCCAGATTAAGCCCCTTTCTGTCTCTGTCAAACGGCGCACACAACTCCATGCTCATAATGCCCAATGAGGCAAACCCGCAGAGTGGAATACGGTTTAATTCATCCGCCCCTCCTGCAATTGCTATATCGCATAAACCATTATTTAACCATGAGAGCGCAACTCCGATTGCGTCAGTGCCTGAAGAACAGGCATTTACCACTGTAAGCGAAGGCCCTTTGGCAATAAGTTTGCGAGAAATGAACTCAGCGGGATTTCCCTTCAAATACCTGTCTGCCGCCGCTATGGGAGCGGAACCGGTATTGCGGTATGATGTATAAAATTCAAGATCATTAAGCTGGCTGGCCACTGTTGTGCCGAGACAGACGCCGACCCGAAATTCGGACAAATCATCAAGCCGTGCCTTTTTCAGCGCCTCATGAACGGCACAAAGCGCAAGACTCAAAGTACGCTGTCCGTCCCAAAAAAATTCATCAGGGACTCTTTTTACTTCAAACACAGGATACTTCAGAGGGGTGTCAAACAGCGTCACCTGCCCTGCGTTTCGTTTTCCATGCCTGAATGAATTAAGTGTTTCAGCAACATCACTGCCTGCCGCTGAAACTGCGCCAAGTCCTGTGATAAACACGGAGTTGTTTCTCATATTTTTAAATTACTTCAGGATTAGTCTACGGCATCCCCATCAGGTCTAAGCCCTTATCAATTGTCACAATCCGCATATCCGGATAGTTTTTGTGGATGTATTCAATCATTTCAGTAAGCGCCGCTCCCTCATTGTAGATTACTCGTTCCAGCTTACCAGAAGCCCCGCTGGACCGGCCTGTAACTGTATCTCCAACCTGAGGATTGCCGGACAAGGGAATGAACTGCACGACTGACCAACGGTCTTTAATATATTGCCCCACAGCGCCTGAAGGCTGAAAACTCAGCCTCTCCTCAAAAATAAATGCTCCGGATTTATCGGATATTTTCACCTTGGCATCAATCCGGTGATGCTGAAAAATTAGCCATTTTTTTTCAGAATATGCCAGGTCAATTTGACTTTTGAGAGTGGTCATTTTATGCCAGGTGGAAAGTTCATTTGAATAAGATTTCAGGTCATACTGATCTAAATCAGAGGAATTCAGCATCTTATGCCCGTTTCTCCCTGACCTGTAATATTTTCTCACAATGTTTTTGACAGCCGCATTATTCCCATTATAAGTATAAACGAGATTTTTTACATTAAAGCCCCAGCTTTCAAGTGTTGATTTTGATTGTGACAACTCTGCTTCAACCCGGTCTTCAGTTAAGGCTTTAAGTTTTGGGTGAGACACGGTATGGCTTAAAATTTCCCAGCCGTCTTTCTGTAATTCAGAGATTTGGGAGATGTTTAAAAAATTCCTGGTATTAACCCAGCCGGTTACAATCGCGGTGCAGGCAACCTCACCCTGCGACTTAAAAATATCCCTTGCAACAGTAAAATCCGTCTCATAACCGTCATCAAAGACAAAAGTGACAAGAGGAAAATTGTTGTTAATGGAAGACGGATTTTCAGCTTTTAAACCGACAGCTGATAAAATGAAAAATATTATGAATGTCAGGCAGATGTAACGGTTCATATGCACCTTGTGTTGAATTGTTTTTTTGGCAATAATTTTAACTTAAATTTAAGTTTATTGCATTGTATGTTTAAAATCTCGGACAAATTTTACATATTGCAGGCGGATTCAGGCTTAGCATACGCCGGCGGTATTGTACCATAGTTTTTCCATTCCATATCTCTGAAAATGGGCGCGCAAACAGATTGCCGGCTATATTTTCAGGTTGACAATCACAAACGGTCATAATGCCATGGACGTCAACAGGAATTGTCTGCCATGGAGAGCAGCAATAAGTACGTGTTGCCGAACGCTGATATAGTTGAGCTGGCGGCAGAAGAAGGAAATTTTTATATCGTTTTGCAAGACCGAACTCCTCTAATCCATGCACTGATAAAACAGGCAATTTCTTTAGAAAAGCGTATGTTATTGCGTTTTTAACAGTTAACTTCACCCTGTCATCAGCATTTTTACATAAGGAATCATTTACATTTTGCCTGAAATTCAAGTCGCTCAGCATCAAGACTTTTACTCCAAGTTGTGCAACCACATCAATGAGCTGTTCAAGGTGTTGAAATGTTTTTGCCGATACCGCTGTAAAAACCGCCGTAGAGATGTGTTTTTTAAAAGCTGAAAGTTCAGTGAATGTTTTTATATTGTCAATTACCCGGTGAAAATCCGTGCCTTGTCTTACAAACGATGCTGTTTCCTGATTTGATCCATCAACGCTGAATGCAATGGACTTAAGCCCAGCCCTGATTAATTCTTTGGACAGCGCCATGTCCAGAGACATGGCATTGGTTACAATACCTACCCTTCGCCCTCGTGATGAAGCATCTGCGATAATATCTATGATATGCGGATGTAAAAGGGGCTCGCCCAGACCAACTAATGTGACGCGGTAGGCATGGGGAAGCATATCAAGTATATTACTGAACATCTCTCTTGGCATGTCACAAGCTTCTTTTTTATATATTGACCGCGCGCAATATTTACAGACGAGATTGCATCGGGTTGTGATCTCAATATTTGCCAGAACAGGCTCATTTTTAACGACAGGTTTCAGCAAAGGCTTATTATCAGCGGCCAGCCGCCCGCTCGGGCATTCTGACAGATGTCGTTTTGATAGAGGAGAAACCGCTAAATATTTTTTGATTGCAGGTTCAATGTCCGACAGCCTGCTTATCGCTTTTATTTCCTGCTCTTCCAAAGGAACTGCAACATCGGCAACTGCTCTTAGAATGACATCTATCGCAGATTTATTATTTATACCGTAAAAGATATTGTGCCCGGCATTTGGTATGATCACCGAACGCGCAGGAACATGAAGGCTGTTCTGGCTCCACGCAGATGCTTCTTCCGGCGGAACAAGTTTATCATCCTTGCCGTGAACAATCAGTACCGGATATCTTCCTCTAAATTTCTGCAGGCCTGTGGAGTTTATCAATGAGATCATTTTTGCGATGGAAACAAATGAGATCGCGCTTT
>JACQZD010000086.1 GCA_016207865.1 Nitrospirota bacterium | reverse complement strand
AGAAATAATATAAGAAAAAAATAAATAAGAAATATCTTCCCCGATCTTGCCATTCCGGCTTGTCCGGCATCTTTCCTATTTGTCCGGAATCTCACAGAAGGATTGCCGACAAGCGGCAATGACGGGTTCGTGTATTTTTTTGTGTAGTTATTGAGTTTTTTCATAACGCCTCCCCTGTCCTTACCACGCCCATCTTCACAAGCAAGTCAGGTCTCTTCTTATAAAGCAGTACGACCATGCCTGCTGTCATTGCGCCTTCAAGGATTCCTAACGGTAGTTGTGTCGGGATGAAGGCTATCAGGATTTTCCAAAAAAGAGGCATGAATGGTGAATCTCCCCGTATGCCTGACGCAAGTTCAATGGATGTAGTGGTGTATGTTGCCCAGTCTGCAAGAATACCTGCCATAAAACCTGCAATCCAAAGATTAGCCTTTAACGCCCTCAATCCCCTGAATGTCAGGTATCCTGCAAACGATCCTGCCACGCCCATTGACACTATATCCGCTCCCCATGTGCTTAATCCACCGTGAGCTAAAAACAGAGCCTGAATGAGCAAGGCCACTGCTGTAACAAGTATGCTTATTGTAGGTCCAACGAGTATCCCGGATATTCCAGTTCCTGCTGGATGTGAGCAGGTGCCTGCGGTCGGCACAGGAATTGGCATGCAGGATATTACAAACACTATCGCAGCCATGAGTCCGACAAGAGGTTTGAAGGAAATGTCAGCATTTGACAGTTTCTTCAGTCTATACAAACCGAATGCTACAAATGGTATCGCAACAGCAAACCATAAAGCCGCCCAGTTAAACGGCAATATGCCCTCAGAGATATGCATTGCATAGGCATCGGAAGAAGTGAAACATATTGCAATGACAAGCAAATACCGAAACATTGTCATTCCCGCAAGCAAAGCGCGTCGGGAATCCTTCTGAAAATCAAAGAAAGATTCCGGACAAGCCGGAATGACAGCGAATGCAGTTTGACTTATGATCTTCTTCGTAATATTGAATATTGAATTTTGAATTTTCATTTAAAACCTCCTCGCAATTCCGGCAAGGATTGTATAGTCTGCTTCAGCATTGTTCAGTCCGCCTTTAACACCAAGGTCTATATCTAAGTTCTCTGAGACTGAATAAATTAATCCTCCAAGAATAAATGCAGGTTGTGTATGTGAAGTTTTAGTATGATTTCTCTCCACCCCTATATTAGCAACAGCCTCTAAATTCTTCACCACCTCCACATCTGATGCAAAAGATGCATGCCATATATCCCTTCTTTCATCCACCTTATTGTCATTCCTTTTGTATCCGAAATTTAAATGGAATGCCGCAGGACTTATTTCCTTTGTAGCGATAAAAACCATACTGTATGTTGTCCTCCCCGAACCCAATCCCCTTTCATCATCACCTGTGGGTAAGGTAACCCCGGGTTTTAAGGCAAAATTCAAACCATCCTTTTCATAAAAACGCCATTTCATTTCCATTGACATATCGGAGACGCCATCCTCATCAGAAGCAACAATATCGTTTTCTTTAACCTCGCTCCATTGATACGGCAATCCAATGACAATATCCGTATAATCATCAACCCCGTAAGATAAATTAGTCGCTATTTCACCACCCGTAGTTTTTTCCGTCACCCAATCACCTGTATCTTCGCTGAATTTTTTCTCTTTGTCATAGCTGAATTCACTATTTACCTCAATCTGAAACTTCTTTCTCCCTTGCGTTCCTGCGTCATCCGTTATTAAGGGGTGCGCTCCAAATGCTGAGCTAAACCATAACAATACAACAACCATTACAATAATTTTTTTGAACATTTTTTCTCCTTTCATCGAGGTTTTGGGAATAAACGGTCTTCCGGCTCAGGGCATTCAGCAGACCTGAAGATTCTGTGTGTTCAGGTCTCTTTTTCTACTTGCCCGTCTTCCCATACCGACAAAGCGGCACAGTGACTTTTACTGGGCTTTCGTTCCCTTTACGGCTGCGTGACAGCAGGGGATTTCCACCCCTTTCCTCGTTTCTATTCCCTTGGATTTTTTGATTTGCACTTTTTTACTTCATGTTTATTTTTCTGCTTATCACCTCCTTTCTCCGCTATTTTCAGCAATGCATTGACAATTGCCGCCGCCGCTGGACTTCCGCCTTTTCTTCCAAGCGATGTGATAAACGGATATTTCATATGCAGCAGCACTTCCTTTGATTCCTGCGCCTTGACAAATCCGACAGGCACGCCGATTACAAGTTCAGGCATAAACTTTTCATCTCTTATAAGCTTCATTACCCTGTAAAGTGCGGTAGGCGCATTGCCGATTGCAATAATGCCGATGTTTTTATTTTTCGCCAAAGCTTTTTCAATGCCTGACTCTGTCCTTGTTTTTCCTCCTGACTCCTGACTCCTGACTCCTGACTCCTGTATTTTACAAATCACCTTTCCGCCCCACTTTCCAAGTAATCTCTTATTTATCCCGGCCTCCGCCATTCTGACATCCACAAGGATATCCTTTCCCTTCCTTATTGCCTTTACGCCTGCCTTCACGGCGTCAGAATGAAACCGCATGTTTTTAGAAAAATCAAAATCTCCGGTGGCGTGTACAACCCTCTTTACAACAGGCAGTTCCGCTTTCTTGAAATTTACTTTCTCCATTTCTTCCGTGATTATTGCAAAACTTTTATTCTCAATTTCACAGGGTTTCAGAATTTTAACTCCTTTAATATCTTTCTTTGCCCTTTCAAGAACAACCTTTGCGATATTTTTATGTACACCGAGGGGTTCTGTAAGGATAAATTCAATTTTGCTGTACCTTCTCCGCGCATCCTCCATCATTTCAACAATATCCTCATGGAAGTGCCTTCCTTTGT
Source organism: Nitrospirota bacterium (assembly GCA_016207865.1). Lineage (GTDB taxonomy): Bacteria > Nitrospirota > Thermodesulfovibrionia > UBA6902 > DSMQ01 > JACRGX01. The sequence goes on along the minus strand of JACQZD010000086.1, from coordinate 6,260 downwards.
ACAGGAAATAAGGATGAATTATGATTTTTTTAGCGCCTTTTTTAACACATGTTGAAATTCCATCAAAAAAATCAGGCTTTGCAAACTGCAAAAATGCAATTTCCACAAGTGGAACATCACCCATTTCTCTGACCATCTGCGCCATATGTTTAAGCGCTGAGTTTGCCTCTGTCAGCCTGCTGCCATGCCCTAATAGTAATATTGCATCCCTACGAGCCATAACCTTTATTTCCCCCTGATAAAATTCATAAATTCCCCGGCGCTGCCGCAATTCGAGCCAAAATGCACATGCACATAACTTGCAAGGGTGTTTTTGTATTTATAGCCTTCATCATAAATATAATTTCCTGTTCCGTCTTTTAACTTATAACTCTTAACTCTTAACTCATAACTGTTTTTTATGATTTCCGAGTAATGAAATTCATGCCCCTTCAATTTATCTCCCCTTCTGCCCAGCATACAGTCTTCCTTTAACAAAATTTCCCTGTATCCAAGAAGCGCCCTTCCTTTAGTCATTTTTGTTTCAAAAAAAAAGACACCCGCCATTTTATGGAATTTTCCGTCAAAGTCATAAATTCCCTCAGAAAGATACATAAGCCCGCCGCACTCGGCATACAAAGGCTTCCCGAAATCTGCCCATTCAACACCAGATTTCAGCATAGATTTATTTTCTGAAAGTAATTTCGCATAAAGTTCCGGATACCCCCCGCCGATATAGACGGCGGATATGTTATCAGGGAGTTTTGAGTCAGACAGCGGACTAAACGAAACTATTTCCGCACCGTTGTCCCTTAATAAATCAAGATTGTCCTCATAATAAAAACAAAACGCCTTATCATAGGCAACGGCAATTCTTGGTGAATGGGTGTCATTGCGGCTTGTCCGCAATCCTTCCGTTTTTGTTGTCATTCCGACTTGTTCGGAATCCATCTTAAGAAAGGTTCTGGATAAGCCGGAATGACAGGATAGGGCCAGCGGGAATGACGAAACTATAGTAGTATTCGTTAACTCAACTATTCTCTCCATATCCACATATTCCAAAACTGCATCTGCAAGCCTTGAGATATTTTCCTCAGCAACCGGATTTTCTTCAGCAATCTGCAGCCCAAGATGCCTATGCGGGATTTCAAAACTTAAGTCCCTCGGAAGGTAACCGAAAACAGGCACATCACGGATACTATTTTTCAGCCGCTGATAATGTTTCTCCGATGCGACGCGATTGAAGATAACACCTGCAATAAATCCCCCCTTGCCCCCCTTTGTCAAAGGGGGGATGGGGGGATTCATTGCACTCTGTACTCCGTATTCTTTAAACCCCCTCACTACCGCCCCTGCGCTTTCAGCCATCCCGTAAGCATCAACCACAAGAACAATCGGCAGCGCCAGCACATCTGCCAGCCTTGCAGTGTTGAGTTCTCCGTCGTACAAGCCCATAACTCCTTCAACAACAGACACATCAGCATCAATAGAATTTCTACGGAAACAGTCCTTCACATAGCTCTCTCCGCACATCCACAGGTCAAGGTTTCTTGAATGTCTGCCGGTAATAAGACGGTGAATACCCGCATCAATAAAATCCGGTCCGGCCTTAAAAGCCTGTATGCTAACACCCTTTTTCTTTAATGCGGCAAGAATCCCAAGCGTTATGGTTGTCTTGCCGCACCCGCTGTGCGTTCCGGCTATCACTATTCCCTGCATAGAGTTCTCATTTCATTCTGTCATTCCGTCCCGATGTTTCGGGAATGCGGAATCCAGTTCTTCTTTTCTGGATTCCCGCTTTCGCGGGAATGACGACCATTGTTAGTGGTATAAAACTTCATAATTTCATTTAACAATATCTTGTTGTGTTTACGTAATTTGACGGCAATCCTGATATATGAACCGTCAAGCACACTAAAAGTTGAGCAGTCTCTCACAAGAATGCCTTTTTTTCTTAAATATGCAATTGCTTTTCCTGCATCTCCAATTTTTAATAAATAAAAATTGGCGTCTGACGGAATAAACCCGATGCCGGATTTTTTAAAGTTTTTTTCAAAAAATTGTTTTTCTTTTTTAATCAATTTAAAGGTCCTGTTCGCATAATCATGGTCATCAAGCGCGGTCAGGGAGGCTTTTTGCGCCAGCGTGTTTACGGTCCAAGGCTCTTTAAATTTTTTCAGCCTGTCAATCAGATTCAAGGGGAAAACCCCGAATCCTGCCCTCAACCCGGAAAGCGCATAGAACTTTGTCATGGACCTTAATACTATAAGGCAAGGGTTGTCTTCAACGCTTCTTACCACAGATTCTTCCGGACAGAAATCTATGAATGCCTCATCAACAACTAAATAACATTTAAGTTTTCTGGCTGCATTTGCAATTTTCAGAACGCCGTCTTTCCCTAACAAGCGTCCCGTCGGATTATTGGGATTGCAAAGAAATGCCGCATCGCATCCTCTCATAGACTTAATGAAATTATCAGGGGTTATGTCAAAATTATTTTTTTCTTTTAACTCATAACTCTTGACTCTTAACTCATAACTTGCCGTCCTGCACGCCCTTTCATATTCTGAAAAAGTTGGCGCAGGGATCAACACATTTTTCGGTTTTAACGCTTTTGCAATAAGATATATCACTTCCGTGCTTCCATTGCCGCAGATAACAGCATCAGGACTAACCCCCAATCGTTTGCTAAGTTTCATACGGAGTTCTGCTGCCTCAGCATCAGGGTAATTGGGAAGGCTTTTCAAGCCTTTTCTAATCTCCAGTTCAGCCTGTTTTGAAATACCAAGCGGGTTGATAGATGCGCTGAAATCAACAATCTTGTTTTCAGACACTCCTAATTCTGAGGCAAATCTGTAAATATCCCCTCCGTGCTCATCAATAGTTTTCCATTCAATCATACAGAAGTCCTCATATAAAGCAATATTAGTACAAGTCCGAGGCCAAGTAAGGAAGTAAGCTTAACTATTGAGACTGCATTCTCTGAAGCATTAAGATATCTCTGGTCGTATTTCTGCTTTATAACTCCTGACTCTCGGAATCGAGTCGTGCCGACCTGATTCTCGGAATCGAGTCGTGCCGACCTGACTCTCGGAATCGAGTCGTGCCGACCTGACTTTTCTTCTCCAATATACGGTTTCTCCACAAGTATTCCGCCATAATAAGACGGTCCTCCAAGCACCACTCCTAAAGCGCCTGCCATTGCGGCCTCAGGGACCCCGCTGTTCGGGCTTAAGTGCTTCCGGCCGTCGCGCAATAAAGTTCTCAGCGAACAATGAACAGCGAACAATGAACGGCAAATAAAAGCGGAAGAAACGGCAATCAGCAGGCCCGTTATTCTTGCAGGAATATAATTGGCAATGTCATCCAGCTTTGCCGCCGCCCATCCAAAATTCCTGTATCTCTCATTTTTGTAGCCAACCATTGAATCAAGGGTATTAACCGCCTTGTAGGTCATTGCAAGCGGTAATCCGCCGATTGCAAAATAAAAAAGCGGGGCAATTATGCCGTCAGAGGCATTCTCGGCCAGACTCTCAATCGCCGCCCTTAATATCCCCTCTCTGTCAAGCCTTTCGGTGTCCCTGCCAACTATACGGCTGAGTTTTTCCCTCGCATCCTCAATGCTCCCCGTATATAAAGTTTTGCTCACCAGTTTAACCGAATCAACAAGGCTTCGTGTTGCAAGTGTTGCAGAAATCAGATAAACCATCAGTAAAACAGCAAACAATGAACCTGCCTTGCCGGCCGGCAGATAGTGGATAGTGAATAGTAAATGAATTAAATAGAATACACCGTAAGTGCCGCCGGCAATAATTATCACAAGCAGTATTCCTGCAAATTTTTCCGCTTTTCCGGTTTTTGAAATTATATTTCTCAAAAAAATTTCCATCCTTGAAATCGCATATCCAATAACTCTCACAGGATGCGGCAGGTATTTGGGATCGCCGATTACAAAATCAAGGATATATGCCGATATAAGCAGTAAAGGCTCACTCATAATTCACCCTTCATTTGATATTCCTTGTAACACTTTGAATCCAGATTCAGCAGACGGAGGATAAAACATATATCCACGCTTTTTCTCAGGACATCCGCCCAATTTTTTATTGCATCTTCCCTGCTGGCAGAATAATTAACCGCCTCGCCTTTCTCAGGCAGACCCTTTTTCACCCTAAGTGAATTAAGAAGCGCCGTTCTGAAGCCGTCATTGTCAAAAATTCCGTGCAGATACGTTCCCCATACGTTGCCTTTTAAAGAACCATCTAAAATCCCCCCCATCCCCCCTTTGTCAAAGGGGGGTAAGGGGGGATTACTTGAAGTGTTTAAACGGTTTATTTTAAATAAGCCGATGTCGCCTGTACTGACACCCATGTGAATCTCATAACCGTACAAGGAATTCAAGTCTCGGAGTTCGGTGTTTGGAATTGTCAGTTTCTGCATTCCATCACTCTTAACTCTTAACTCTAAACCCCTAACTAATTCCGCCTCCACCTGAGATGTCACCTTTGTCCTCTCAATCACTGTTTCAATATCAAGAAGCCCCAGCCCTTTAACTTCCTTATGTACGCTTTCAATGCCAAAAGGGTCCATTATCCTCCTGCCTAACATTTGATAACCGCCGCAGATTCCTGCAACCGGTATGCCTTTTTGAACCGCACGCTTTATGGACTCCTCCACACCGGTTTGCCTTAATGACAACAAATCGCTCACAGTATTTTTTGAACCGGGAATAATTATAAGGTCGGCAGTGTTAAAATCTTCCTCTCTTAAAGAATAATTAAGCTCAACATCCGGTTCATACATAAACGACTACCACAATCTTTATTGATTTTGATCTTGCATCTTGCAGTCTGCAGCTTGCAGCTTGCAGGGCCAGCCCGTCCTCTTCCGGCAGGTTTATGTCCCGGACATACGGCAGGACGCCTATAACAAGTTTGCCTGTCTTTTCCTCAATCATCCTTAGTCCCGGACGAAGAATATCCATATCTCCCCTGAATTTATTTACGATAAACGCCTTGATGAAATCCGCATCACATAGTTCCCCGATTCTTGAACAATTTGAACTTTTTGAACTATCTTTTAGTAATTCCACTGTCCCGTAAAATGATGCAAACACTCCGCCTTTGTCTATATCTCCAACGAGAATAACAGGGGCGTTTGCATAGCGCGCAACGCTCATATTGACTACTTCCTGTTCCTGCAGATTGATTTCGGCGGGACTTCCAGCGCCTTCAATCACAATAACATCATATTTCTTAGAAAGTCTGTCATATGCCGAGGTAACGGCATTCCATGCCTCGTCCTTAAATGAATAATATTCTGCCGCTTTCATGTTTGAATGTACTTTCCCGTTTAAAATTACCTGACACCCTGAAGGATTAGCTGCCTTAAGCAATATGGGGTTCATGTCATTGCACGGCTCAATGCATGCCGCCTGAGCCTGAAATGCCTGTGCGCGTCCTATCTCGCCTCCTTCTATTGTAATAAAAGAATTAAGCGCCATATTCTGCGCCTTAAACGGCGCAACATTAAGCCCAAGGTCCCTGAATATCCTGCACAGGCCTGCGACAATGACACTCTTGCCTGCGCCGGAACATGTCCCCTGAATCATTAATGCCTTAGCCATAAAAACAGTGAATTGTGATTAGTGAACAGTAATCAGTAAAAACTTTCACTACATCATTCCTCCATTTATAAGTTTTACAACAGGATAATTATCCCAGAATTCAATAATATTAAGCGCTGCGAAATCCTGTTCAATTCTAAAAATATTTTCAAGCGGCACCCCAAGCAAATGGCAAAGCAGTATCCTGTTTACTCCGCCGTGCGCAACCACAACTATATTGTTCAAGGTCGTTAAAGATTGTTCAACATTGTTCAAAGTTGTGCCATTTTGAACTATATTGAACAACTTTGAACTATTTTGAACCGAATGATTCCATAAGATTTTATTCAGCGCCTCAATAACCCTGTCCCTGACCTCTAAAGTGCTTTCTCCCTGCATCGGGCTGAATTTCATCGGGTTGTCTGCCCACGCCTTAAATTCTTCAGGGTATTTTTCTCTTATCTCGTCAAAGGACATGCCTTCCCATATCCCAAAACTGCGCTCCCTTAAATCCGGAATCACAGCCGGTTTTATTCCGAATGGTTTTGTAATAATCTCAGCGCTCTTATGCGCCCTGCTTAACGGCGAGCAGTAAACTGCGCTTAAAAATCCCCCTGGCCCCCCTTTGTCAAAGGGGGGTGAGGGGGGATTTGAACTATCCTGAATTAATTGGACT
>JACQZD010000042.1 GCA_016207865.1 Nitrospirota bacterium | reverse complement strand
TATTTACAAGAGGCATTACAAAAAAATCCGCAATACCGGTGGCAATAAGCGCAATAACTATTATAAATCCAAAAGGCTCAATCCTGCCGTATGAAACGGCGTGTTTATGGGGCAGTAAGCCGATAAGCACCCGGCCTCCGTCAAGAGGCGGTATCGGTATTAAGTTAAATGATGCAAGAACTACATTTATTATGATGCTGGATGTAAACATTAATGTTAAAGGTGTGAGAACAGAGGAACTGATGTCAGGAGGAACCACGAGGTTTGCAGGTATGATAACACCTTTTAGAATAAGCAGGCTTAGAATTGCAAGGAGGATATTTGTAGCCGGGCCTGCGGCCGCCGTAACAGCCATGCCCTTTCTGTAATCTTTAAAATTCACGGGATTAATCGGGACGGGTTTTGCGTATCCGAAAACAAACTAGCCGTTTGTGACTATCAGCAGCATGAAAGGCAGGATTATTGTGCCTACAGGATCAATATGGGCCAACGGATTAAGCGTTAGCCGGCCCATCAATCTGGCGGTCGGGTCGCCGAGTTTGTTGGCAACGAAGCCGTGAGACACCTCGTGAAATGTTATTGCTATAAGCACCGGAAGCGCTGATACTGCAAGCTGTCTGAGGATGCTTGAGAGATCTAACATTACGGCTGTTTTGCCTTTTTGTCAGTTATGCCTTCAAGTCTCTTTTTTGAAATAGTTGCCCTGAAGGAATTTGGAAAGAGATTAATGACTGCCTTGTAGTATTTCTCGGCATCTTCAATGTTCCCCTTGTGGAGCTTTGCCTCTGCAGACATGAATAACGGCTCTGGCGAGGAAATCCTGCCTTTTTCATTGTATTCATCAACTGCCTGCGCATGTATGGCAAGAAGATTTTCCCATTTAGCGTTCTTGTGGTAGCTTTGAGACAGAGTATCTTCCACAGGGGTTTTCATTCCGGAGCCCGGGTATTTTCGCAAAAATTCATAATAAAGGAGCTCAGCCTTTTCATACTGCGGAGGCGTATAGTCATTTACATATATTGAAATCAGCCGCCAGTAGCTTTCCTGCGCAAGGGGCGTATCAGGATATTCTGCGGTTATCTTAAGATATGTCGCCTCAATTTTGGGAAGCGCCGCCTCCCTGTCGCCGGTTTCAGTGAAGGCGAGTATCTCAGTGAACAGGTTAAACGCCTTTTCTCCCTGCTCCTTGGGAGTAAGTGTTTTTTTCGGTTCTTCAGGCGGCTTTTCTTCCGTCTTTGCCTGCGGCGCGGTTGGACGCAGTGCAGCGCATGATGCAAGGCATATAGCTGAGAACAGAAATATTAATGCAAAAAATTTCATTCTCTGACCTGTATTCATTGGATAATTATACTTTATCAGTGCGGGAAAAGTCATTTAGAATGACAGACTGAGAGGTCAGATGCCGAATTTTTTCTTAAGGCTGTATACGGACGGGCGGCTGATACCGAGCGCCTTTGCTACTTTTGTGATATTGTTATTGCATGTGACAAGCGCTTCAATCAGCTTTTGCTTTTCAATAGTATCCCTTGCGTCTCTCAGGGTGGCAATGTAGCCGTCAGCTCCGAAATGCGGAAGATGCAGGTCCAGCTCCTGGGGATTTATGTATTGGTCTGTGGAAACCACTACTGATTTTCTTACTTTGGCTATTACCTCCCTGACATTTCCGGGCCAGTCATAATTTTTTATTGCATCAATGGCATCCCTGGAAAATGTTTTTGATACGCCCATCTCTTTGGAAAATTTATTCAGGAAATATCTTGCGAGGATAATCTTATCGTCTCCTCTTTCACTGACGGGCGGAAGATTTATTGTAAATGTATTCAGCATGGAAATGAGGTCGCTGCCGAAATAGCCTTTTGATGCGGCGGACCTGGGATCTGAAGAAGCTGAAACTATAAGCCGCACATCTGCCTTTGTTCCGGTCTTTGCGCCAATCTTCTCAATGATTTTATTATCAAAAAATTTTAAAAACCTCGGCTGTATGTCCGGGGTGAGCGCCTCAATTTCATTAAGGAACAGCGTTCCGCCGTTTGCGTATTCAATCTTGCCGGTCCTGCCGTTGTTGCGGTCTGCGCTGAATGCGCCTTTTTCATAGCCGAAAAGCTCAGATTCAAGGAGTTCTCCGGGAATTGCCGCACAGTTTATCGGGACAAAAGGCTTGTCTTTGCGCAGGCTCCTTTCATGAATGGCGGAGGCGGTCATTTCCCTTCCTGTACCGTTTTCTCCGATTATGACTACGGGCAGGTCTGTTGTGGCTACATTTCTTATCATAGAGAAGACCTCAAGCATAGGCCTGCTTGAGCCTACAAATTCTTCATTGATATCCAGACATTTCCCGACTTTCAGGATTTCAACATCTATGAAATTAAGCACCTTGCAGATGTCTTCCAGGGTGAAGGAACTGCACCTGGTGCCGAGCCTGTTGAGGAATGATTCTTTTTCGTGTTCAAGAAAATAGTGAGGAGAGTGAAAATTCAGATTCCAGCCGCAGGAATTGCAGGTCCTCAATTTGCGGGTATTTTCAACACTGCAATACGGGCAGGTTGTTTTTTCATCTATATTTTCCCTGATATAATCCCAGAGTTTTAACTTGGCGTCTCTGTTTACGTTATAAAATTTTGTGGCAATTCCGCTTTGGTCTTTTCTTACGATTTCTCCCATGATTTCAAATTCGCCGTACTTCGGAAGTTCGTACTTAAGCCCAATGATTTTATTGCCGGGATGAGGATGGGGATAGTCAAGATATGCGCCGCTCAAGCTGAGTTCGGAAAACTTAGCTTTCTTTTCAACCATTCCCCTGCCGCTGATATTGTCTAAAATAATATTTACAGGGAGGTTAACCTGACATCTGACATCTAATCTTTGCATAGTTTATTAAGAGTGTTTAAGTATATAAAATATGCTAATTATATTGCAATTAGACTCGTATAATTACAGTCTACCCCCAAAAAAAACAATTGTCAAGATAATTTACATAACGAAGTAACCATTCAGTTACGGGTGGTAGCAACACAACACGACTTTAATGATTTTTTGTTTTGTATCATGACAGACTCTCCATTTAAGGAGGAGGAATATCTTTATGGAAAAGGATGGTGAAAGGGTCAAGGGTAATGTCCTTA
>JACQZD010000016.1 GCA_016207865.1 Nitrospirota bacterium | reverse complement strand
TAAAATTGAGGCAGGAAGCTACAGGTTTTTAATGAAGGTTACAAAACTGATTGTTAACCCGCCGGTGGAAGAATAGCCCGCCCTGTCGGATAATTAAAATGATTTACATCTCTCTGCGGGGTTTTGAAGGAGTTTTTCTGCCTGCCGCCTCTAATCCGAGACTTACTGCGACTGATTCAATAACATCTTTATCAATCTGTTTTCTTTTAAGGAGAAAGCCCTCAAGAAGCGCATTGTCGCAAATAGTGTTTATTAAACGGGGGACGCCGTTTGAGAAGAGATGAACTGCCTTGACTGCATCCTGTATGAAAATATTTTCTTCGCAGCCTGCGACTTTTAGTCTGTGTTTTATATAATCCTCTGTGACAGTATCGGTGAAGGCCTTCATCCTGCACATGACTGCAACACGCTGTTTTAAAGGTTCGTCAAGCGCAAGGACATTTTCAAGTTCAGGAAGTCCGAAAAAGACAAATGTTATGAGCTTGCCTCCCGGGGCTTCCATATTAAGCAGCCCCCTGAATTCTTCCATAATCTCCTTGGTCTGAAGCATCTGCACTTCATCCATAAGGACCACGGTTTTAAGTCCTGATTCATGGATCTCCAACAGCCTTTCATACAGTTGCCCAAGTAGTTCAACCTTGTTGGTGCCCGGGTTCTCCACGCCGAGCTGAACGGCAATTTTTCTCATCAGCCAATCTGCCGTGACCGATGAATGCAGCACGACAAGCAGTGCGGCCTCATACTGATTTTCATCAAGTTCATCCAGCATTTTCCTTGCAAGGGTAGTTTTGCCGGTGCCGATGTCTCCCAGCACTACGGCAAGCCCCTTCATGCTGTCCACGGCATACTTTAACCGCACGATAGCCTCTGCATGCTGGGCGCTGTTGTAGTAAAATTTATTTTCTACCGCGTTGGAGAAAGGATGCTCTTTTAGTTTGTAAAATTCCAAATAGTCCATAGTTTTTATAGTCGTTCCTTGATGTTAGCCCCTATTCTACATATGATTTATAACATTCTTCAAGTACCGTTTAGCGTTCATCGCGTTTATTGCGCTATGAACGCTGTACGCTATAACGCTATAAACGATACTTAAATATACGATACTCTGTGTTTTTTGGGTTTTGATTTATCTTTTGACGGCGGGCTTAATTCCTCTATCCTCCGTATAATTTCCTCATTGTCAGGGAAACGGGTAAGCAGTTTCTCATAAATCTTCATGGCCTCCTGCTTAAGACCCTGTTGGAGGTGAAGGTCTGCCTCGGCAAGGCCGTCCTCAAGTAAGTCTTCAGGCGAAATAACAGGAGGCGCTGTTTTAAGCAGGGCTTCAACTTCAGCAGAGGGTTTCTGCCTGGATTGCATTTCAGGAGATGTTACCACTTCATTGCCAAGCTCAATGATTTTCACTTCCGCTGCTTCGTCTGAAGGCATTAACTTCAGAATCTCCCTGTATGACAGAATCGCTTGGTCCGGCATTTTACTGTTTTCATATAGAGCTGCAAGCTCCCGAAGCTCTTTAACTGCCGATTCCACGTCCGCCTTACCCCTGTAGGCGGTTATCAGCATTGTCTTGACATCCATCGGTTTGAAATCCACGAAATTTGACAGGCGGCGGATTGCCTCATCCCAATTTCCAAGCCGTATGGTCTCATCTATGTAAGGCGACAATTGCTCCCAGGCCTCTGCCGTAAGTCCTTCTTTCAGATATATATTACCCAAAAGTTTTTTATATTCATTATTGGACGGGTCTGTCTCAATGAGACGCATAAGCGCCTGTTTGCCTTCATCCGCATTTCCAGCTTTAATGGCAAGTCTTGAATAGTTCAGCAGAACCTCGCTGTTGCTCGGCTGGACGGACATGGCATTTTTTAAATATTCGGTGGCCTGCTGATTATCATTTTGTATCTCCGCAATTTTACTCAACCCGAGAAATGCGCCGATAAATTTAGGGTCCAGCTCAATTGCCTTGAGGTAGAATTGACGCGCCTCATTAAATTCATCCCTGTTTAGATGATAGACCGCAACATTTACAAATTCCTTGACCGCTTCTTCAGTAATGCCTGCCTTTAAAAAAATTTCCGCCACTTTTATCCTGAGGTTTATATCGCTCGGAAAAAATTTAAGCATTTTTTTATAGACATCCAACGCCTTTCCCTCAGCGCCTTCTTTTGTGAAAATATTTATCGCGGCCGAGAAATTCTCATTGGCATTGCCGGTCAGGCCTCTTTCAGCATTCAGTTCGCCAAGCAGAATAAGGGTAGCGGTATCAGAAGGATGTATGTTGAGGATTTTTTTGTACAGGGCAATCGCCTTTAGATAAAAGCCGTCTTCCTTGAAAATATTGGCAGCCTTTTTGAATTCCTCAATGGCTTTTTCTTTTTCTTTATTCCTGAGGTGCAGGTCGCCTATTGCATTGTAAACATTGGCATCCTGCTCTTCCTTGATGATCTTTTGCAGTTCGGCAACGGCCTTGTCTATTTCGCCTTTTGCGATATATTTCTGGGCTTCTTTTGTAACGGCGGTTTTGTCCATTTTTGTCTATTAAAAAGGGCTTGTCAGACCTTAATTTTTATGATGTATTGCTTAATAAAAGCGTATCACATATAAAAGAAGAGTGTCAATAACAGCAAGAGGCAGTGAACAGTGATCAGTGAACGATGAACAGTGAGCTGGAAAAATCATGTTTTCAACTTGAGCGCTATTCACTGTCTTTTTAAAATAACCATGCCGAGTGGCGGGAGGGTGAGGTTTAGGGAAAAAGGCTCTCCATGCCATGGAACCGGCTCTGTATGGACGCCTCCTGAGTTGCCTATATTACTGCCCCAGTAAATGCTGGAGTCGCTGTTGATAATCTCTTTGTAAAAACCTTCTTTCGGTACTCCGATGCGGTAACCGCCTCTCGGCACCGGGGTAAAATTAAGCGCCGCGACAACAAAATCATCGGGATTTTTTGCCTTTCTCATGAAGGACACCGCGCTGTGTTCCCAGTCGTTAAAGTCTATCCACTCAAAACCAGCAGGGTGGAAGTCTATTTCATAGAGCGCAGGCTCCTGCTTGTAAAGCGAGTTCAGGTCTTTAACATACCTCTGCAGTTTCAGATGAGGTTCATACTGCAAAAGCTGCC
>JACQZD010000041.1:11524-12472 GCA_016207865.1 Nitrospirota bacterium | reverse complement strand
TTGAATTTTCCGGTGGTATATAGTTTTTGCACATACTGTTTCCATTGCATTAATCCTGTAGAGCGGCGTAAGAATAAAGGTAGAGATTAAAAGTTAAGGAGGCTTTAATGCTTACAAAACAAATTGCAAAATCAGAGATAGAGAAAATTCTTAAAGGACTTCCTGATAAAGTTGATGTTGAGGAAATTATGTACCGTTTATATCTTCTCCAAAAAATAGAGGCTGGCGAGTCAAATATCCAAGAGGGGAAAATACTTTCACATAGTGAGGCAGTGAAAAGGTTGTCAAAGAAATGGCAGAATTAATATGGAGTGAAAGAGCAATTACAGATATAGAGGATGTGTATGACTATATTGCTCATGATTCATTAACGTATGCTAAATATCAGGCAGAGCATATTATTCAATCAGTGGAACGGTTACGAGAATTTCCAGAATCAGGCCGGCATCTTCCCGAATTTCCATATTTGCCACATAGAGAAGTGATTTCCGGCAATTATCGTGTAATCTACCGTTATGATACTGACAGTAAGGAGATAAGAATTATTACAGTAGCGCACGGCAGTCGGTTATTATCGGAAAATTATTTAACGGAAAATAATTAGAAAAAGATATTTATGATAATGTGAAAATTCACTTGACTTGAATTTTCCGGTGGTATATAGTTTTTGCAAATACATTATTCAAGGAGTTAAACACACATGGGGTAGCGGGGCTTGAGGCATTGATTTTGCACAGACAGACAGACAGACAGACAGACTTAGTTCTTTTAAAGCAGAATATAAAAATTCTAAAGAGGCATGACCTCCCAACGTGGGCGTCATGCCTCTTTTATTTTAAGATGAGGAGGTGAAATTAAATGATTCGTTTGAGGGCTGTGGTTATTTTTTTTCTTTTTTCTGTGTTGGTTTTTTCAAGTGGGTGTGCGAGGAAATGGTATGGCAATGTA
>JACQZD010000041.1:0-11481 GCA_016207865.1 Nitrospirota bacterium | reverse complement strand
TGGAAAAAGCAAACAAGATATTATAAGGTTAATAGGGCAACCAGATTTTCATGTTGTCTTTGATGATAGTGAATACTGGGGCTATAAAAGTAAAAGAGGATGGTCATGGAATTTATATATTCTTTTTGGCAAAACTGAAGAGAAAGACCTTGTGCTAAAGTTTACAACTGGAGATACAGTAAGCAACCACTATCTGATACGTAAGGGTTCTTCGGTGGGGCTTCTTATGCCCCCGAGTGTAATAGCTAATTAATTTCCACGAAAATTACTTTAGGAGGAGGAATAGATGATAAGGACAAAACAGTATAGGCGGAGTTTTATGATATTGGGAGCATTATTAGTTTTAGTTGTTTCAGGCTGTGCTTTTGGAAATTTTGGGAAGACAGTGCAGGGTGGTTATGGAATTGATGAACCTTCTGGAATTATCGGTAATGACAAATCTTCAGTCTTGACTACATTAGGAGTCCCTGACAGTATGATAATTGTTAATGATACTGAATATTGGGCATATAGAAACAAGTCTGGTTGGTTTGTTATGTTAGTTGGTGTAACAAAAGAAAAAGATTTGGTAATAGAATTTAAAGGCAATAAAGTTGTTTCGGCTAACCTAGTGGCTAAGGGAACATCAATAGGCATTTTGGCAGCACAGGGTACAGTTGCAAATTAATATAGTTCAATAAGTTGGGTTTTAAAAATTGAAATGATTTCAAAGGGGCTGTTCCCGATATCGGAACAGCCCCTTTTTTTATCAAAAAAAATTGAACCGGATAATGTTATCTGCTATAATCATGCTGTAATGAAAACATCCGTCTTGACTTTTTCTATTGTACGTGGTAAATTAAATATAAATACGTGGAGGTGCATATGCCGAAATCTAAACTAACTCTATATATGGATGAAGATATAACCCGGCTTGCGCATAAGACGGCCAAGTTAACAGGAAAGTCCGTTTCAGTTATGGTCAAGGAATTTTTTCTCCAGAGGGAGAAAGAGTCGCAGTCTAAAGAAATCTCGCCGTTTGTTTCAAAGTGGATCGGCATGTTAAAGACCAAGAAGTCTTATAAGGAACTCAGAGACGAGCATATCGCGTCCCGGCTTAAGAAGTATGAAGATACTGATTGATACAAATATAATATTGGATGTTCTGACAAAACTGGAGCCATTTTATATGGATTCAGCGAGGATATGGACGCTTGGCAGGGAAGCTGTTATTCAGAGTTGTATTTCAGCAATTTCAGTCAATAATTTTTATTATATTTTAAGCAAACTTAAGGGAGTGAAAGCAGCAGAGCCGTTAATAGACCAGATTTTGGAAGATTTTAGGATAATTGCTCTCACAAAGGATATCTTAAAGCAGGCAAGGTCAATTGCCGGCAAGGACTTTGAGGATTTAATTCAATATTTTTCAGCTATTCATGAAGGATGCGAATGCATCATTACAAGAAATAAAAAAGACTTTCCGTCTGTGGGAATAAAAATAATGACTCCTGCAGAATTTTTAAAGGTGTTTGTGAAATAGACGAAACAATTTTGACTGCAACTCCTGAGATTATCAACAAAGATTATCAACGCCTTTGCGCCCCTCCACTATATTTTGTTATAATCATGCTGTAATGAAACCAGCAGTAATTTCAGACAAATTGGCTTTAAATTATAATGAGCAATCAGGGCTCAAGGGGATTATCAGAAATCTCACAAGGAAATATTCTTTTATAGATAAGATAATGCTGTACGGCTCTAAGGCGCGCGGCGATTTTTCTGAGGACTCTGATATAGACTTGCTTTTTATCACAAAAATCCCTGTCTCAAGATCAATAAAGAATGAAATGAACGATATTATTTACAATTATGAATTAAAACATGATATTATTGTTTCGGTTATCGTTATACCAGAATCCGATTTTAAGAACAAGATTAGCCCGTTTCTCATAAAAGTCAGGAGAGAAGGAGTAATTATATGGTTGAGAAAATAAGCAAAAAAGAGGGTGAGGTTCTTGCTCGTGATGAGTTTCAAAGAGGTTGTTAAGTATATCGACTAAACGCGTAAGACCAAAAACAACAAGAGCTATGAAAACAGCCGCCTTAATCATTTTTGCCAAGACGCCGGTTTTGGGAAAAGTTAAGACAAGACTCCAGCCTGATATTTCTCAGGAAGAGGGACTTAAAATCTACAAGTCTTTTGTCAAAGAAATCACAAGCAGGTGCGCAAAATTAAAAGGAGTTGATAAATTTTTAGGCTGTGCTCCTACGCTGGATGATGATTTTTTGCGAGGACTTGCCGGAAGGCATAAGTTTGAAATGTTTAATCAGCGGGGCGCTGACCTCGGCTCAAGAATACTTAATGCTTTCAAAGACCATCTCGGGAAAGGCTATAAAAAGGTTGTTATAATCGGCACTGACAGCCCTACCATCCCCCCTGAATTCATAAAAAAGGCATTCACAGCGCTTGACGGGAATGATTTCGTCCTCGGCCCCTGCTGTGACGGCGGTTATTATTTAGTCGGGGCAAAAAAGATTTTTCCAAAAGTTTTTAAAAATATTCCATGGGACACCGGAGAAGTTTTGGTTAAAACAATTGATAAATTATATGCATCCCGCATTAAATTTTTCCTGCTTCCTTTTTGGTACGACGTGGACACTGCCAAAGACCTCAGATTTTTGAAAAAACACATCAAATATTTGAAGAATCAATAATAACAGCAGACCTGCATTTTAATATCTAATAGTTGAATTTTAAATTTAAATACCTGTAGTTATTCCCTTGACAGTAACTGCGGAAAGCAGTATTCTATTAAGCTGTTAAACTGCAATTTAATTGCATGAGATTTTCAATGTAAGGGTTTATACGGCATTATGCTTCTTTATTTATTTATAGCAGTTTATTTTTGCATCCTGATAACCGTTTTTATCTACGCCGCCCACCGCTATTATATGGTGTACCTTTATTATAAACACCGGAAAAACAAACCGGTTTCCGATGGAAAATTAACTACTCTGCCCCGCGTGACAATACAGCTGCCTTTATTCAATGAAATGTATGTTGTAAAGAGGCTGATTAAGGCATCCTGCGAAATTGACTATCCAAGGGAGCTGATGGATATTCAGGTCCTTGATGATTCCACGGACGAGACCGTTATGATTGCAAAAGAATGTGTGAGCGAATTTAAGAACCTCGGGTATGACATAAATTATATGCAGCGCAGTCATAGAGACGGTTTTAAGGCGGGCGCCTTGGCAGAGGGGATGAAGAGCGCAAAAGGCGAATTTATCGCCGTATTTGACGCTGATTTTGTTCCGCAGAGGGATATCCTGCAAAAGACTATTCATTATTTTTCCGACAAGTCTGTTGGCATGATGCAGACGAGGTGGAGTTTTATAAATACGAAATACTCCATGCTTACCAGGGTACAGTCTATGATGCTTGACGGACATTTTGTGATTGAACACACAGCCAGGAACTGGTCCGGAAGGTTCTTTAATTTTAACGGTACAGCCGGCGTTTGGAGAAAGGAGTCAATTGAAACGGCAGGTGGATGGCAGAATGATACTCTTACGGAAGACCTGGATTTAAGCTACAGGGCGCAGTTAGCGGGATGGAGGTTTGTATTTTTAAAGGATGAGACCGCGCCTTCAGAGATACCGGTTGATATAAATGCATTTAAGACGCAGCAGCACAGATGGGCCAAGGGCTCCATACAGACGGCAAAAAAACTGCTGCCTGCAATAATAAAAAGCAATCTTCCATGGAAGGTGAAGGTTGAGGCATTTTTCCATCTGACGAACAATATTTCCTATTTGTTTATGTTATTGCTGGCAATGTTAATGTATCCGTCCATGGTGGCCAGGATTAATATCGGATGGTTTCATATGCTCGTGACCGATGCGCCTTTCCTGCTGGTTGCGACAGTGGGCATCTCATTTTTTTATCTTTGCTCTCAGAAAGAGGCTTATAAGGACTGGAAGTCAAGGCTGATTTTTCTGCCGGCTCTCATGTCGCTCGGCATCGGACTGTCCGTCAATAATTCAAAGGCGGTGCTGGAGGCGCTTTTTAACCATGAGACCGAATTTACACGCACCCCTAAGTTTAAAATTGAGGGTAAAAAGGACCAATGGGCTGATAAGAAATACAAAGGCAAGACAACTCTTATGCCGGTAATTGAACTGCTTTTAGGGTTTTATTTTACCTTTAATATTTACTTTGCTTATGTCAACAAAATCTATATTTCCATACCATTTCTGATGATATTCCAGATGGGATTTTTTTATGTTGCATTTTTATCTTTATTTCAAGTATTATTTGGGCGTATGATTTACAGGTTTTTGCAGTATTTCACCTCAAGCAAAGAGGATGTAATTACGGCATAGTAACAAGTGTAGAAAATAAATAAATTGTTCTGTTATATTAGATAACTTATAATTTTATATTTCGGAGGAGAAAATGACAAAAAAAATAGCAATTGTTTTTCTCAGCTTTTTATGCAGCATCATTTTTATCGCAAACGATTCTTTTGCGGGATGGACGCAGGCAAAAGGCCATGCCTATAACCAATTGACTTACGGATATTATGTTTCAAGCCATAAATATACCACAGTAGAAAAAGCTGCCGCTACCGGGAATAATACCGGATTAGGGGGCGGCAATGAGAGGGTTGAGGCATCCAAGTTTACGGCGCACAGCATTACCTACTACGGAGAATACGGGATTACTGATACGCTTACGGTTTTTACCGCAGTTCCGTGGAAGTCAGTGGAATCAGACGATACAATCATGTTTTCCGACAGAAGGGGACCCAGCGGCATAGGCGATATAGATTTAGGGCTAAGGTACAATCTCACCCAGAGTTTCGCAGGAGGCCCGCTGTCATTGCAGGGAACCGTGAAGACTCCTGATGCATATGAATACGGCAATCCGTTATCAACATTAAGTTTGGGAGACGGGCAGTATGATGCTACATTAGCGCTTGTTTACGGCAAGGGTTTGGGAAAAGGTTATGCAGTGCTCAACGCAGGCTACAAATATCGTTTTGAAAATCATGAATACTATCATTTTAAGCCGTCGGATCAGATTAAGGTCTCGCTAAGCGGCGGTTATCAAATTGCTTCCAAGGTAGGTTTGGGAGCCATTATAGACTGGACGAGAGCTGTCGGAAATGCAACGGTTTCAGAAGAAATGGAAAAGGCGAATTATCCGTATGGCGGCAAGGCGTTTGAGAAGGATAATATACTTATCAGGGATTCGCTGGGTCTTGAGCAGAACGTTTTTAACGTAGGGGCGTCTGCTGTATACAGCATATCATCAAATGTTCAGGCAGTTTTATCATACGCTGTTGATTTAAAAGGGGCCTGGATATTTGAAACCCGTGATGCAGGCGTAGGAGAGACATATAACGTAGGGTTGGTGTATACTTTTTAATTGATGATAATCAAGTCCCGGCCTTTTCATGAAATATAAGAAAGCCGGGATAAAGACTTGCCCGTCCAATAAGTGGCTGCAATAATTAAAAAAATACTTTTTTCCCTCTTAGTTGTTCTGCTGCTGGTAATTTTCTCCCTTTATATCTTCAAACACAGCCATACACTCATGGCAATTTTTTATCAAACGGTTAAGCAGGATGATAAGGCTATGGCTGAATTTGCAAAGGCAATTAAAATCAACCCGCATGATGCATATGCCTATTACCACTTAGGGTTAATGTTTAAGGATAAAATGGAGTTTGACAAGGCAAAAGATGTATATCTGAAATTGTTAAGGATTTTTCCTGAACATCCGGACGCTAATTATGACTTAGGCTATATTTATAGGGAAAAAGGGCTTTACGATAAGGCAATTGAAAGATACAAAAAGACGCTGGAGATTAGTCCCGGAAATGTCTATGCCCATTTTGACATGGGATATATTTATAGAATGACAGGACATTACGGGCAGGCGCTTGAGGAATATAAGAAGACAGTTGAGCTTGACTCCAAGCATCCGTATGCTTATTATGATATGGGTTTAATCTACGAAAAAATGGGGATGAAAGACAAGGCAGATGAGGCATTCAGGACTTATTATAAAATAACAACGCCCACACGTTTTGAAAAATTTATCAATAAACTTACCGGCAAAGGAAACAGCAGGTAAAAGCCGGAAGCTGCGGCTGGGACTGGACTGTTAGTAATTCATGAGCTTTTTTGAAATTACTGTCTATCTCATTGTAAATCTTCTGCTCTTCTCCTCGTGGTATTTTCTCCTTTCATCCGTTAGAAAGAAATGCTCCCCTGGGCTTATCAACGGTGAATGTCACATATCATTCATTGACAGGATAATAGGGACTTTTGTCCTTGGCCTTGCCCAGATAATAGTTACTGAGATGATTCTGGGTCTGGTGTTTAAGAGTCTTTACGCAATGCCTCTGTTTTATCTGAATGTGTTTATATCGCTTATTGTCTTAATACTGGCGGTGCACTCAGGCAATAATAGGTTCTCAAATCCCCCCGCCCCCCCTTTGCAAAAGGGGAGTAAGGGAGGATTTTTAGATAAAAATATTTTTAAAAGTTTTTTATTAGAGTTCAGGAATGAGGCAAACCGGTTTTGCAATATAGTAAAAAATGATTGGATTTTACTGAGCATATTCTGTCTGGTCCTGATTTATCTTTGTTATATGATTTTCATAGGCTGGCTTTTCCCGTCATATACATGGGATGCGCTGTGGTATCATCTGCCCATAGTCGGCCATATCATGCAGTCCGGAGCCATTCAGGAAAATCCTGCGCCTTTTTTAATTGACCTCTTTATAAATATATTTCCTAAAAATATTGAACTGTTTTTCCTCTGGAATATTATTTTTTTAGAGAGTGATATTATTGCGGACCTGAGCCAGATGCTGTTTACAATAGCAGGGGTTTTTACTGTGTACAGCATTGCCGTAAAACTGAAGATAAGGGAGGAACATGCCTTATATTCCTCTCTTCTGTTTTTCTTTACCCCGATAGTAATCCTGCAGTCTATGACAAACTACATAGATATTACCGTGTCGGTGTTATTTCTGATTGCTATTAATTTCCTGATGTACGACACACATGGTAATTATAACGGCAGTGAAAACAAGGTGATGCAGCCTGGCAGGCTTAAATTGCCTGTTCTTCTTGCCGGTATTACTACAGGAATACTTCTCGGCTCAAAAGGCTCAGGCCCTATATTTGCGCTTGTGCTGCTGGCTGCAGTTGTTGTGCAGGCATTTGCAAGGCGTTTAATGAACCTCCCCGCCGCAGAGACGGCAGGGTATCCTAAAGTCTCCCCTCCCTTGACGGGAGGGGATGAAGGGGAGGGTGAAAAAAGCATCTTAATCGCCCCCACCCTCACCCATCCCGAAGCGGGTCTCCGCAAAGGGTCGCTCCGACAAGGGGGAGGGGAGTATAAGGATACCCCACAGCAGAGCCTATGGGGTAATTTAATAAAATCCTTAAAACATTATTCACTATTCTTTATACTGCCTGTCTTTTTACTTGGCGGTTACTGGTATGTGAAAAACTGGGTTTTATATAACAATCCGGTGTATCCGATGAGCATTTCTTTTTCCGGCATCACGATTTTTAAAGGCATGTACGGGGGAATAATTGACCCGCCTCCGCAGGTTTTTAAAGGATTAACTTTGACGGCGCAGCTGTTTTATGTATGGCTTGAAAGGGTTGAATATTATCTTTATGACTCAAGGCTGAGCGGATTCGGCCCTGTGTGGTTTATTCTATTTCTGCCGGCTGTTGTATTTTCTTTTGCGTCTTCCATAAAAAATAAAAAATATGACTTTCTGTTTGTCAGTGCGATCCTTGTCCTTACTTTTCTCATCTATCCGAGAAACTGGAATACCCGGTATGTTATTTTCATAATCGGTTTGGGTGCAGTTTCTTTTGGTCTTGTGCTGGATTATTTTGATGCAAAAGGCAAAGGGCTTAAAACTGCCGCGCTTTTGCTTACAGTCTATACATTTTTTACGGCGAATTCTCCCTGCATCACACCTTCAAAAATCAAGGAATTTGTCCGTCTGCCTGCAAAAGAACGCACAATAGCCGGACACGCCCCGTTCAACATAGACCTGCAGGCTCGGCAGGAATACGGTTACTGGATTTGGATAGGCAATAATATATTAAGAGACGATACTCTTGCACATACGTTTGAGCCTTTGTTTCTTTCGCCGTTATGGAATGGCGGATTTACAAGTAAGATAATCTATATCAAGGCAGAGAGTTATAACGAATGGTTGGAAAACTTAAAGAAAAATAATGTAACATATGTGTTAATCAGGCGGAATTCAGAAGAGGATAAATGGATTGATAATGCAAGGAAACTAATCGGCAGGTTCTGGTGGCTCAGCGCGCCTTCTGAAAAATTCAAGGTCGTATATTCAGACGAAAATTATAAAATAATGAAGTTTATAAAGTGAAAGAAGAACAGAAAAAAGACATTATACTGGTTTTGTATATACTGACAGTATTGATACTGGCTGTGATATATTTCTCAGTGCCTGAAAGGATATTGTTTATGGAGAACACGATACAGTGGTGGAGTGGGTGGTGGAATGCTGTCAGGTAAAAAAATAGCCGTAATTATCCCTGCCTTAAATGAAGAAAAAGCCCTGCCGCTTGTCATAGCCGACATACCTAAAGACATAGTTGATGAAATAATTGTTGTTGATAACGGCAGTTCTGACAGGACCTTTTCCGCTGCGCAGGAATGCGGGGCTGTTGCTATCAAAGAAGACAGGAGAGGCTATGGCAATGCCTGCCTCAAAGGCATTGAATATGCAGGGCAGAAACAGCCCGACATTATAGTATTTCTTGACGGAGATTACAGCGATTACCCTGAAGAGGTCACTTCCCTGATAAGGCCCATTATTAAAGACGGTTATGACCTGGTGCTGGGTTCAAGGGCAATGGGCGAAAGGGAAAAAGGCTCAATGACGCCGCAGTCTTTTTACGGGAATAAATTCGGCACGCTTCTCATTAAAATACTTTTTGGTTTTTCATATACAGACTTCGGTCCATTCAGGGCCGTCAGGTTTGATAAGCTGATTGATTTAAACATGCAGGATAAGACTTATGGATGGACGGTTGAGATGCAGATAAAGGCGGTAAAAAAAGGTTATAAAATAAAAGAAGTGCCGGTCAGATACAGGGTCAGGGTTGGCAAATCAAAGGTATCGGGGACATTAAAAGGTACTATAATGGCAAGTTATAAAATACTGCTGACTATATTTAAGTATTGGATTTCTTAAGAAAATTATAAATATAATGGGGAATACTTGACTTTGACCGGCAGTAAAGTGTAAAATTTTTTTATATAGTTATAAAGGAGTCTTCAATGGCAAAATCCTGTTGTGAATCAAGAGAAACAAGGCTTGAGCAGTATCAGCTTGACAAGTGGAAGGTTAAGGAATCGGAGTTCAAGACCTTTAAACCCGAGGATATACTGTATTCCCCCCAATATATTAAAAAAGAAAAAAACGGTATTTTCCTTCTCATTGACCCCCAGTCGCCAAACTGGCTCAGCACAAACAATATGGGCGCTGAGATTATAGCCCTTTGCGACGGCAAGCATAAGGTATCTGACATTCAGGAAGTTATGTTTGCGAAATACGGGGCCTCCGGCGCAGAGCATATAAAGAAAGAGACGGCTGAATTTATTAATGCCGCAGGCACTATGGAATTTATTTCCGGTTCGCCTTTTTTAATCCGCGAATATCCCGGCCGGGGCCAGGTGATAGCGCCTCATAAAATGGATGAGCTATGGATATATAATACAATGCAGTGCAATCTCAGGTGCAAGCACTGCCTGGTGAGCGCAGGGAAGGGATTAAAGGATGAACTGACCGGAAAAGAGATTAAAAAGCTTGTGGATGAGGCCATAGAGTTAGGCGTCAAGCGGTTTTATATTACAGGCGGAGAGCCGTTTATGAAGGATGATATTTTTGAGGTAATAAAATATATAACCAAAGAAAAAAGCAGGGAACTGATTATACAGACAAATGCAACCCTGTTTGATGATAAGAAAATAGCAGCATTAAAAGATTTAAAAAGCCCGCTGCTTACCATACAGGCGAGTTTAGAGGGTCCTGACGCAAAAATACATGACAGCATCCGCGGTAAAGGCAGTTTCAATAAGGCGGTTGAAGGGGTAAAGAAACTTATTGATATCGGCATAACCCCGGTGATTGCAACTGCAATCAGCAAGTATAATGAGGATTCAGTAACAGATACCTCCAAGTTCTTGTCAACACTCGGAGTCAAGGACCATCATATCCTCTGGATGCACACGCGGGGACGCGGGGCCAGCAATGTGGATAAACTGTTAGTCCCTTCGGACCGGATATCAAATATAATGCAGGACATGAGGAAGATTTATAAAGAAGGCGAGATAATTGTTGATAATGAAGAATCCTTCAAGGTCAGGCTGAAGGCTAAAAGGGGCAGAAAAAACGATCTCTGCAACAATTGCTATGAAAAGGTATGTGTGAATTCAGACGGGCATGTATATCCGTGCGCCTCTTTTAACGGCGATAAGCGGTTTGATGCAGGCTCTATCAGGGAAAAGAGCCTGAAGGACATCTGGCTGAATTCAAAGATCATGGCAGGGTTCAGAAACAGCAGTGTTAAGGATAAGGAAGAGTGCGGCACATGTTATTTAAAGTATTTCTGCGGAGGCGGATGCACGGCCCAGAGTTACTATGCAAGCGATGTTGAAACCGGAGAAGGCTCTTTTATGGCGCAGGAGCCGTATTGTTCAACGTATAAGGCATTGTTTGAGGAAATACTTTGGGACCTGGCCGGAGAAGGCGCGCCTTCTGATGCAAAGAAAAAGGGGTATGCCACTCCATTTGTTTATAATGCAATGGACGGAAAACTCCCGCCGTATCTCAGTCATTCCTTTAAGACGATTGATGACAGCTTTGAAGTGGGATGCTACCACTGTTCATGCGTTCTGGCGGTTGATGTTGAGGATGATGAAGCAGTCTGCAAGCCGGACATAAAAGGGCAGGTGACAAAGACCGTAAAAAAGAAGTTTTCAACTGCCGCTCATGTGGCCGAGGCAAATTATTATTGCCCCACGGGGTATAACCCCAAGGATTTGGAGCATATCCCGACAGAGGTGCTTGATGTATCCTACGGCTGCGGTAATCCTGCGGCAATAGCAGAGCTTAAGGAAGGGGATATTGTCCTGGATTTGGGCTCAGGCGCCGGCATAGATTGTTTTATCGCCGCAAAGAGGCTCGGCAAAAACGGCAGAGTGATAGGGCTTGACATGACTGATGAGATGGTTGAGAAGGCCGCGGAAAGCGCAAAAAAGGTTGCTAAAACTCTGGGCTACGATATAGTTGAATTCAAAAAAGGGGAATTGATGAATATGCCTGTGGAGGACAACTCCATTGACCTTGTAATATCAAACTGTGTTGTTAATCTGACGGAAGATAAGGCTAAGGTTATGGATGAGGTTTTCAGGGTGCT
>JACQZD010000040.1 GCA_016207865.1 Nitrospirota bacterium | reverse complement strand
TCACTGTCTTTCAACACCGCCCCTGTGCTTGCGGATGTGACAAATCTGGCATACCTTGCAAGCCATCCTTTATTTATCTTAGGCTTGACCGGTTTAATGTTCTTAAACCTGTCTTTTATCTCCTTATCACTAAGCAGGACGTCCATTTTTCTCTGAGGTATATCAATGTGAATCAGGTCGCCGTCTTTTAAAACAGCTATGGACCCGCCTTCCATGGCCTCAGGCGAAACATGCCCGATACACGGTCCCCTTGTGCCGCCTGAGAACCTGCCGTCTGTAATCAGCGCCACTGACTCGCTTAAACCCATGCCTGCAATAGCAGCGGTAACGCTCAGCATCTCCCTCATGCCCGGACCGCCCTTAGGTCCTTCATAGCGGATAACTACGACATCGCCTCCCTTTATCCTGCCAGAAAGCACAGACTTCATGGCGTCTTCTTCTGAGTTAAACACCCTGGCCCTGCCCTTGTGTCTTAGCATTTTCTCAGCCACAGCGCTCTGTTTTACAGCAGCGCCGTCAGGCGCAAGATTTCCCCGCAGGATGGCAATGCCTCCTTCTTTGTGATATACGTTGTTTAAGGGTCTGATTACCTCGCTGTCCACAATCTCAGCCCTGTTTGCAATATCATAAATCTTTTCTCCTGAAAGCGTCATAACATTATTCAGAAGCGGCTTAAGCCTCTTAAACACTGCCGGGAGGCCTCCCGCATATTCCAGGTCTTCAAGGTAATGCGTCCCGCCGGGAAGCATATTTGCAATATGCGGCGTTTTTCTGCTAAGTTTATCAAATGCCTCAAGTGGCAGATTCACACCGGCTTCATGCGCAATAGCCGGTATATGCAGAACCGTGTTCGTAGAGCCGCCTAAAGCCATGTCAACCATTATGGCGTTTCCAAATGCCTTCTTTGTCAATATCTTTCCGGGCGTTATATTTTTCTTCACAAGCTCAACTATCCTCTGCCCGCTCTGAAATGCAATCCTGCGCTTTTTTGCTGATACTGCAAGCGCGGTCGCGCATCCCGGAAGGCTCATACCCAGGGCCTCTGCAACGCATGCCATTGTATTTGCCGTATACATTCCCTGGCACGAACCAGTGCCCGGGCAGGCGCACATCTCAAGCTCCTGCATCTCAGAATCGCTGATAAGCCCTTTTTTATATTTTCCTATCGCTTCAAATGTGTCATTG
Source organism: Nitrospirota bacterium (assembly GCA_016207865.1). GTDB lineage: Bacteria > Nitrospirota > Thermodesulfovibrionia > UBA6902 > DSMQ01 > JACRGX01. Next base: position 2,998 of record JACQZD010000040.1, on the reverse strand, counting down.
ACAAGGGACAGCCTCCTGCCCTTCATGCGTCCTGAAAGCATCGGGCCCGCGGTAACAATGATTGAAGGCACATTAAGCCTTGCCGCCGCCATGAGCATGCCGGGGGTAATCTTATCGCAGTTCGTAAGGAGCACCAGCCCGTCAAGCTGATGCGCGCCTGCAATGGTCTCAACCATGTCCGCAATAAGCTCCCTTGAAGGAAGGCTGTAGTGCATCCCTTTATGACCCATTGCAATGCCGTCGCATATGCCGGGAATACCGAAAAAGAACGGATACCCGCCTCCGGTGTGAACCCCTTTTTCAATGAACCTTTCAAGGTCTCGCATGCCTGTATGCCCCGGAATTATGTCCGTAAAGCTCGTGGCAACGCCTATAAACGGCTTAGACATCTCAGAGCGCGGAATCCCCGTGGCATACAATAAGGCCCTGTGCGGCAGCCTCTCAAGTCCTTTTTTAATTAAATCGCTTTTCATAATTAGTCGTTAGTGAATAGTATTTAGTGAATAGCATAAAAGGCAGTGAACAGTCGTTAATATTTAGTGAATAGTTAAAAAACTGTTCACTGTTCACTATCAACCGTTCACTTTCTTCTTATATTCCCTTATAATCTCCGCCATGCGGTCTTTCTGCGCCAGTTTTTTCTTCTGTATCTTTTTCCTCTCTATTTCATCCTCGGGCGTAAGATACTTAATCTTGTCAATCTCAGTCAGCCTTTGTTTAAAAACCTTGTGCTCTTCATTAAGCTTTTTATATTCTTCATTTTCCTTTTGCAGAATTTCTTCAATTTCGCTGTCCTTCAAATGGTATCCCCCCTTTTCTTTAATTTTATTTATTAAAAAATTATCATATTTTATCAGAAAAATACAAGGAAATACATAAGTTTGTATCACCTCAGCCGGGGTAATTTGATTTTACGGCATGATTATTATTATACTCATACAGTATATCATGATATCAATTATCATCCCAACTTATAATTCCGAGCGGTTTATGCCTGCCCTTTTAGACTCTGTATTTAAATCAGAATTTAAGGATTTTGAGCTAATAATCGTTGATGACTGCTCTACTGACGGCACTGTAAAAACCGTAAAAAACTACCCTGTAAGGGTAATACAATTAGAAAAAAATTCAGGACCTGCCGTTGCAAGAAACATCGGCGTAAAGGCGGCAAAAGGAGATATAATATTCTTCCTGGACTCCGACGTGATTGTGCTGGACGGCACGGTCAAAGAGGTTTACGATTATTTTCAGAAAAACCCCTCGGCAAACTGCGTCATAGGAATATGCTCCACAGAGCCGTTAAATAAGGGGTTTGTGCCTAAATATATGGCTATGTTTGAATATATTCATCTGATTGGAACCAAGGACAGCAAGGTCAGCGTATTTGCCCCCCGGTGCGGCGCCGTAAAAAAAGACTTTTTTGAAAAAATCGGCGGATATAATGAATCCTACAAGGGCGCGGATGTTGAGGACTTTGAATTTGCCAGACGGGTCAATAAAACTGACAGCATCACTCTTGATACAAAGATGATGGTAATACATAAATTTGCCACATTCAAACAGGCTTCAAGGAATTATTTTAAGCGCACGGTAATGTGGGTGCATTTATTTTTCAGGGAGAAAAGGCTTGACAACGCAGGCCCTACGGCGCCGAGCAACGGCATAGCGGCGCTCTGCGCTTTTTTAAGTTTTCTGTCTTTGTTTTTCATCCCGTTTGAAAAAAAAAAAAAAAATGTCTTTATCATCCTGCTGATTATTTTTCTGCTGGCCAACCTGAAATGGTGGAATTTTATGCGGAAAGAGGCAGGTCTTTCGTTTGCGGTAAGGGCGCTTTTTTTAAACTACTTCATGGGCTTAAATATTATGACAGCGGCAATGTCTGCCGTGGTGAGTTATCTGTTTCACGAAAGGGGTCAAGGGGTCAAGATTTAATTTGATACCTAAAACCCTTTAATTTTTTACAAAGCCTATGGAAAAAAATCTGGTTGTTTTGGCTTATGCAAATGCAAGCCCGTTTCCCTATCACGCATGGACTCCGCTTGCCATCCTTTCCCTCGGCGCATACCTTGAACAGCGCGGCATAGAGGTTGAATATTTTGACGAAAGGATACATAAAACAGAGCGGTTCAGGGAACTGGCAAGCAGGAAACCCCTGCTTATCGGTCTTTCAACCATGACCTGTTTTCAGATTAAAAACACCCTGCGGCTTGCCAAACTGGCCCGTAAAATCAATCCTAAAATCCCGCTCGTCTGGGGCGGAACCCACCCTTCCATGATGGCGGAGCAGACGCTGGAATCAGAATTCGTGGATTTTGTGGTAAAGGGTGAAGGCGAGCAGACCCTGTTTGAACTTGTGCAGGCACTGCAGACAGGCAAAACCGATTTAAGCGCCATTAACGGGCTCGGCTGGAAGGGGAGCGGAAAAAATATTCAGAACAAAGACAGGGATTTTCTGGACATAGAAACCCTGCCGTTTCCCTATGACGGCAAGGGCAGGGAAATCCTAAATGAATATCTGAGAAATACCGAGGACACCCTTGAAAATATCGGTTATGAATCCTCAAGGGGATGCCCTCATAAATGCGGATTCTGCTACAATGTTTATTTCCATAAAAATGTATGCAGGGTAAAAAGCCTTGAAAAAATCAGGGCTGAACTTCTTAAGCTGAAAGAACTCGGCGTCCGCAAGATGACATTTTATGATGACACCTTTTTAGCAGGAAGGAAGGAAGTCATGAATAATATCTGCGACCTGCTGAGAGAACTGGATTTTAAGTGGATAGCCAATGTGAGGATAAATACATTTTCCCCTGAACTGCTTCAGAAATTTGCAGACAGCGGATGCGTATATCTGTTCTTCGGCGTGGAATCGCCTGACGACGAGGTGCTTAAATATATCAGAAAAGGGCAGAACAGACGTATGATTGACGAGGGCATCAAGGTGGTTTCGCAGGGGACTATCAAAACGCTTTACTCCCTGATAATTGGACTGCCCAAC
>JACQZD010000065.1 GCA_016207865.1 Nitrospirota bacterium | reverse complement strand
GATGAATATTTCTCCCTTTCTCATAAAAATACCCTCAGACTGAAGCAGGGGTTTAATGACAATAGTATTAAATTCTCCGGCCGGGACCGTTATCTGTTCTCTTTTTAAAATCTGCACTTCAACATTCCAGAGTTTTTTATTGTCAAAGATGTCAAGATACTCGGAGCGGCCTATTTGCAGCGGTCTCTTTCTTATCTCATAAAACGCAGACAAGGGGTCAAAGGCCTGCTTTTCCAGATTAAACATTAGCGTTTCTTTATCAATCTTGTTCTGGTAAGTCACTTTCTGTGGTTTGCTCCCCTGTTTGTTTTCAAATTGTGTTTCCCGCTCCCTTCTGTGCCGCCCTTCCTTAAGGTTTATTTTATAATTTTTCGGGTATCCGGAAGCGCCGGGATAAAGAGTGCTTTGGGCAATGTCCTCAACGCGGTAAAACACCGATATAAAGTCTGCGGACTCCGCCCGTGATGTAATCGTAATGCCTTCAGCGCTATTGTTGGTTTCAAGATATGCAGTGCCTGCCGTAATCCCTGACCATTGGATAGAATAAGCAAGCCTTTCAGGGATTAACGGAGCGGCATTAACTTCTAAAGAAAAGAATACAGAATACAGAACACAGAACACAGTCGGAGCGACCCTCAGCGGAGACCCGTATCGGGAACACAGAGCAAAGACCGACAACAATAAAATCCTTAATCGTGAATCGTGAATCGTAAATCGTGAATCTTTCATAAGAATTCCTTTAGCGCCTCAAGAACCGTTTCAACGCTTATTTTACTCATACAAAGAGGCTCTTTGCATTTTTTCTTAAAACACGGACTGCACGGAACAGCCGCCCTCAGCACTTTCAGGTTTCTATTTTCCTTCCAGCCGTAGGGCCCGGTCTTCTCCGGGGCTGTCGGGCCAAACAGCGAAATTACAGGTATTCCAAGCGCGGCTCCAATGTGCATGGGTCCCGAATCATTGCTGACCAAGGCCTTTGCGCCGTAAATAAGGGCGGATAATTCTTTTAAACCTGTTTTGCCGCAGAGATTAATTCCTTTGCTTCCGGAGGCAGCCGTTATCTTTTCGGCAATCTTTATGTCTGCGCTGCTTCCCGTAATAATGCACGGCACTGAAAGTTTTGATATAAGCAGGCCGAAATTCTCAGCAGGCCACCTCTTTGTCTGCCAGCGGGCAGACGGCACAATGACTACATATTTTTTTTCTTTGATGCCGCCCAAAAGTTTTTTAACATTTTCTTTTGCCTCATCGTCAATGTAAAGCGGAAACTCAATCTTTTCTGTGCTCTGTGTCTTCAGTATTGCCTTTGCAATTTCAAGATTCTTATCCACGGCATGAGCGCCCGGTTCAACCCAGATTTTTTTGTTGTAAAAAAACCGGCTCCCTTCCCGCGCATTTTCAAAGCCGATTTTTAAAGGAGCCCGGGCAAAAAATGTCATAAGCCCGCTTCTTAAAAGCCCTTGCAGGTCAACTACCATGTCAAAATGTTTTGACCGCAGTGTTTTTCTGAGGGCATTTATCTCATGAATGGCATTTGATAAATTTTTTAATGAAATGTTCTGCCGCCATGAATCCTTGTCAAATACAATCAGCTCATCAATCAATGGATTGCCCGCAAGGATTGCTTCGTTATTCTTGCTGATTATCCATACAATTTGTGCCTGCGGAAAGGCGTCTTTAATAACTCTTAAAAATGGCAGGGCGTGTAAGATATCGCCTAAAGAACTCGGCTTTATGATCAGGATGTTCACGGCTCTATACCGTATTCTTTAATCTTTGTGAGCAGGGTCTTGTAGCCTCTCGATGATATGTTCAAGCTCCCTTACATTGCCCTTCCACCGGTAGTCCATAAGCACATCCAGGGCCCCGGACGCAATGGTTTTTTCTTTTATCTTCATTTCTTTTGAATATTTGGACACAAAATATTTTGCAAGCAGCGGGATATCATCCCGGCGTTCCCTTAGCGGAGGAATTGTAATGGGAAACACGTTAAGCCTGTAATACAGGTCTTCCCTGAATGTTTTTTGCACGACGGCGTCTTCAAGATTTTTGTTGCTTGCGGCAATTATCCTCACGTCAACCTTAATTGGTTTTGCGCCGCCGACTCTTTCAATTTCTCCTTCCTGCAAGGTCCGCAGAACCTTTGACTGTAAAGCAATGTCCATCTCGCCGATCTCATCAAGGAACACGGTTCCGTTGTTTGCAAGCTCAAACTTGCCTAACTTTTTTTCCGCCGCGCCTGTAAATGAACCTTTCTCATGTCCGAAAAGCTCTGACTCAAGGAGTTCCCTCGGTATTGCTGCACAGTTAATCGGCACAAAAGGATGTTCTTTCCTCGGACTGAGCGTATGAATAGCCCTTGCAAAAAGCTCCTTGCCTGTGCCTGATTCACCGAGCAGAAGCACTGTTGTTTTTGCAGGCGCAACTTTCTGTATGCTGCCTGCCGCGTCAAGCATCACCCGGCTTTTGCCTATTATCTTCGGGATGCTGAGGCGGGCTGAGAATTCGTCCTTGAGCAGACAATCACGGGAATTAAAGGGTTTTCCTCCCTTGACGCCTTGAGGACTTCAATGCCGTCTTTTTTGGGGAGCTTCAGGTCTGTGATAACGGCGTTTAACGAAGTGTCTTTGATTCTCTTTATCCCCTCGGCGCCGTCTTTTGCAATCACGGCCTCAAAGCCCTCTGCCTCAAGGGTTTCCTTGAGCATCTGTGCCATTGAGTCCTTGTCTTCTACTATCAGAATTTTTTGCATGTTGAATAATTTTTAAAACTACATTTTTTAATCAAAAAAATTCTCGAAGCGCTGTTTTGTGGTTAAGCTCCATATTTTGCTTGTCATTCCCGCAAGCGAAGCGCGTCGGGAATCATTCTGAAGTCCCGATACATCGGGACGGACAAGTTTACCCGCCTCTGGCGGCGCCGTAGGCGACCAGGGCCGGAATGACGGTTTGGATGCCCTGTCCCGAATATTCGCGATGAGAATGAGCAAAAAGATTGTTCCCCCTGCATTTAGTTATCTTCCATCAGTTTTTTTTTCAATAATTCATTCACTATCTTCGGATTTGCCTTGCCTTTGGTAATTTTCATTATCTGCCCCACGAAAAATCCCAAAAGTTTTTCATCTCCCGCCTTAAACCTCTCCAGCTCTTTCTGATTATTTTTTAATACCTCATCAACAACCTTCTCAATCGCAGATTCATCACTTACCTGAATAAGCCCTTGTTTTTTAACTATTACGTCAGCGTCCCGGCCTGTTTTATACATCTCCTCAAAAACCGTCTTGGCAATCTTTCCGCTGATTACTCCGCTCTCAATTAAATTAAGCAGACCAACAAGCTGTCCGGGCTTTAGCGCGCATTCCTCCATCTGTTTGTTATCCTCATTAAGCAATCGCAGAAGTTCTCCCATCATCCAGTTGCTAACGCCTTTAGGGTCTCCGCCTGATTTCACTGCCTCTTCAAACCATTCGGCAGTGGCCCGTTCTGATGTTAGCAGTCCTGCGTCATGTCCGGGAAGACCGTACTGGCTTATAAATCTTTCCAGCCTTGAATCAGGCAGTTCCACCAGTTGTGTTTTTATCCGTTCAATCCATGAAGGCTCAACTTCAACAGGCACCAGGTCAGGCTCGGGGAAATACCTGTAGTCATGCGCCTCTTCCTTTGAACGCATGGACTCAGTGATGCCTCTGTCAGTATTCCACAGCCGCGTTTCCTGAATAATTCTGCCGCCTTCTTTTAAGACTTTTACCTGACGCTTGATTTCATATTCAAGCGCCTTTTCAATGAATTTAAAGGAATTCATATTTTTTATTTCTGCTTTTACGCCGAATTCCTTTTGTCCTACGGGCCGCACAGACACATTTGCATCGCATCTGAAAGAACCCTGCTCCATATTGACATCGCACACATTGATATATTTCAGGATGGTCCTTAACTTTTTCATAAACTCTACGGCTTCCTGAGGATTGCGTATATCAGGCTCGGTGACAATCTCCATCAAAGGCGTGCCAGCCCTGTTCAAGTCAACGAAACTGTAATTGCCTGCGCCATCATGGATGTTTTTGCCTGCGTCTTCTTCAAGGTGAATCCGTGTGAGTTTGATCTTTTTTATACTGCTGTCTTCAGTAATCTCCACATAGCCGCCTTCGCACAGTGGAAGCTCATACTGGCTTATCTGATAGCCCTTGGGAAGGTCGGGATAGAAGTAATTTTTCCTCGCGAACCTGCTGTATGGAGAAACCGTGCAGTTTAGGGCAAGCCCGGTCTTTATCACATATTCAATCGCGTTTTTATTTGTTACAGGCAAAACCCCGGGCATGCCGATGCATACCGGACAGGTCTGCGTATTGGGCTCAGAGCCGAATTTTACGGAGCATCCGCAGAACATCTTGGAATCCGTCAGCAATTGCGCATGGATTTCAAGACCTATGACTGCCTCGTATTGCATATGACTAATTCCCTCCCGCAAAAAAACTGAGCGCCTCTTTTACTTTTTCAAGGTCAACCCTTGTGTTAAAGCACGGACCAAAGGGCCTTTCATTTATAATGCCTAAAATCGGCAGGGGATATGTATCTATAATTCCGCTTGAGAGGTCGCGTTCGCAGGCTACGGCGACAATGGCCTCGGGCTTTGTATCAACGACTATCCTCCTGGCGATAGTGCCTCCGGTTGCGACGAACAAATTCAGTCCGAGGTCTTTTGCCATCTGTGTAAAATCCTTTATCTCGCATTTGCCGCAGCCTTCGCAGTTATAAACATTGTACGTGATTTTTATTTTGCACTCGCTTTGCTGGAGGCAGTGGGGCAGGAGCAGAAGCAGTCTCTTTGCAGGTTTTAGAGTAAACTTTCTGACAAGGCTGTTATTCACATCTACCAATAATTTTTGAAGTCTGTCTTTTTTTACCCTGAAAATCCAGCCGATGAGCAGCATTGCAGGATAGCCAAGTTTTAAAAACAGGCCCCTAATCCACCGCGTATTCATAACACCTCATTCCTTCAGATATTTTTCTTCCCTGTAAAAATGCACTGATTGACATCGCCGGCTTTCCTTCGGGCTGAACTTCCAGTATTGACACAAGCCCTTCTCCTGCTCCAACCGCCAGCTCATTCTGTGCAGCCTTAATGACCACACCAGACGCTCCGGCGCCGTCTAATGCCGCGGCCTTTAGAATTTTAACCCTTTTGCCCTTAAGAAAACTATATGCCCCGGGCCATGGGTTCATGCCCCTTATGAAATTGCATAATTCCCTTGCAGGCTTGGACCATAAAATAAGACCATCGGTCTTTTTTAGCGCAGGCGCATAAGAGGCATCACCGCTTTGCGGTCTTGGCTTTATATCCCCCTGCTCTAAGCCTGTGAGAGTTTTAATTAAAATCTCAGCGCCGAGCCTTGAAAGTTTATCGGAAAGGCTTCCTGCCGTGTCACCTTCTTCAATCGCTATCTCTGTCTGAAGCAGGATAGGTCCTGTATCCATACCCTCGTCCATAAGCATTGTGGTAATGCCTGTTTTATCATCACCATTGATAATTGCCCTGTTTATGGGCGCGGCGCCTCTGTATTTCGGAAGCAGTGATGCATGAACGTTTATGCACCCGTAACGGGGCAGGTGAATAATCTCCGGCGGAAGGATCTGCCCGTATGCAACGACAACGATGACATCCGGGGTTAACTGCCTTAACTCTCCGGCAAATGCAGCTTCTTTTACCTTCTGCGGCTGTAATATCATGCGTCCTGTTCTCTGAGCTTCCTGTTTTACAGGGCAGGCGGTCATATGCCTTCCCCGGCCGCTTTGTTTATCAGGCTGAGTTACAACTGCAAGCACTTCATGCCCTGAATCAAGCAGGGCATAAAGGGAGGGGACAGCAAACTCAGGTGTGCCGAAAAATATTATACGCATTACAATACACAGTAACAAATAAAGAAAAACAGGCAGTTTAAATATCTATCACTGGCAGTTTTTATTGTCATTTGCCGGCTGCCGCTGCCTTTTTATGGCGTCTTTTAAAAAGCTCCCTTTTGATGCGGCCTATCCTGTCAATCAATAATTTGCCGTTTAGGTGATCAATCTCATGCTGAAGTGCCCTTGATAAAAGTCCGCCGCCTTCAATTTCTATGGGCGCGCCTTTTCTGTCAAGTCCCGCTACCTTCACTTTTTCAGCCCTTTTTACAACTGTCGTATAACCGGGCAGGCTCAGGCATCCCTCCTCATTCTCCATCGCTCCTTCCATGGAGACGATCTCAGGGTTTATAAGGACAATCAGGGGAATAGCCGCTTCCTTGCTTGAGACGTCAATAACAAGAACCCTTTTTGGTTCGCCTACCTGATTGGCTGCAAGGCCAACGCCAAAAGCCGAATACATGGTCTCTATCATGTCGTCAATCAGTTTTTGAAGCGCCTCGTCAAACTCTGTAACAGGGGCGGTCTTCTCCTTCAGAATTTTGTCCGGATATGTTTTTATTTCAAGCACAGCCATATAAATATAGTTAAGAGTTATGAGTTAGGAGTTATGAGTTATGGAATAAATTTTTTAAATATTCTTTCCTTCACTTTTAACTTCTCACTTGTCTTTGCCTATAGTCCTCAATCGCCTTATGCAGGGCGTCTGCGCCTAAATTTGAGCAGTGCATTTTCTGGGGCGGCAGCCCGCCAAGTTCATTGGCAACCGCCTCCTTTGAAATCTTAAGCGCTTCGTCAAGGGTCTTGCCCTTAACCATTTCAGTCACCATGCTTGACACCGCGATTGCGGCGCCGCAGCCAAAGGTCTTGAATTTGGCATCGGTTATTATGTTGTCTTTGACCTTTATGAAAATCTTCATCACATCGCCGCATACAGGATTCCCTTCTGTGCCTACGCCGTCCGCATCAGGCAGTTCGCCGACATTCCGCGGATTTGTAAAATGCTCCATTACTTTTTCGCTGTACATGTTCCGTCCTCCGTTCCCTCCCAGCCTTTTGAATAAGGCGATATCTCCCTTAAGCGGGATATAATCTGGGGGAATGTTTCAATTAAAAAATCTATTTCCTGTTCTTTAGTCCCTTCACCGAGTGTAAATACGACAGAACCCTGCGCAAGATGCGACGGAATTCCCAGTGAAAGAAGCACAGGAGATGCCTTTAAGGCCTTTGACGAGCAGGCAGAGCCGCTTGCCACATAGATTCCCTTGGCTGAAAGAAGCAAAAGCATGGCCTCGCCTTCAATGTATTCCACCACAAAGCTTGCATGCCCCGGAAGCCTCTGTTCAGGATGGCCTGTGAGATAGACATTAGTTATCTTTGATAAAACACTGGAAATGAGTTTATCCCTGAGCGTTTTAACATAATCTGAGCGTTTGCCCATATCCCTTTTTGCAAGCTCCGCCGCCTTGCCCATGCCTGCGATTGCAGGGACATTCTCAGTGCCGGCGCGCCTGCCGCCCTCCTGTATGCCGCCGTATATCAAAGGGACTATCCTGGTGCCTTCTTTTAAATAAAGCGCGCCTGCGCCTTTGGGTCCGTAAAACTGATGCGCAGTCATTGAAAGCGCGTCAACGCCGAGCTCACGGACATCCACAGGTATGTTGCCTGCTGATGCAACGGCATCTGTATGAAAAAATATATTATTCTTTTTTGCAATCTTTGCAATTTCGGCAATGGGCTCAATGGTGCCGACTTCCGGGCTTGCATGAATAATGGATATTAAAACAGTTTCTTTGGTTATAGCCTTTTGCACAGAATCAGGGTCCACGAGTCCTGACTTGTCAACCGGCAGATAAGTAGCTGCAAAGCCTGATTTTTCCAAAAAGCGGGCGGAATTTAAAATGGAATGATGCTCTACTTTTGAAACTATGATATGCTTGCCTTTATTTTGAAGGGCCAGGGCTATGCCGCGCAGTGCAAAATTATTGGACTCCGCCCCGCTTGCGGTAAATATTATCTCATTCGGCTTTGCATTGATAAGCGAGGCAACGCTTCCTCTGGCCCCTTCAATTGCCTCTTTTGCCTTTGCTCCCGGGGGATAGAGGCTTAACGGGTTTCCAAAATCTTCTTTGAGAAAAGGCAGCATCGCCTCCAGCGCCTCAGGATGCATAGGGTTTGTCGCAACATGGTCCAGGTATATTTTTTCCATAATTACTCCTTTAGTTTTTTTACATAGAAGCTGTAATAATCCGGTGATTCCAGCACGCCGACAAATTCATTCCCTGTCTTGCCGCACCACGCCGGAATATCCTCAAGCGCTCCGTCATAGTCAGTAAGTATCGCAAGCACCTGCCCGACTTTAAGCTCCTTTATCCTCTCCTGCAGAGTAAGAAGATGCATCGGGCACATCATATAAATTATATCTGTCGTTGCGTCGGCGGCTATGGACTTATCAAGAAATTTCAACAATTTTTCACGTCCAGCCATTTCTGCAATTGCCATAGGTAACCTCTCAAAGCTTGGATTCTTCCTTCATCAGGTCGTGAAGGCTTATGGTCTCAAGAAACCGCTCAATTTTTTCTCCGAGCGATTTCCACAGAAGCCTGGCCACACAGCCCTCAACACGGCTGCAGGCGTTTGACTTGGGGTTGAGGCACTGCGTAATTGTAATAGGGCCCTCAAGCGCCTTAAGTATCCTGCTTACACTTATGTCATTAGGCTTTTTACTAAGGACATATCCGCCGCCCGGCCCCTTCAGGCTCTTAACCAGCCCGTCTTTGCGGAGTTTGTTTAATATCTGTTCAAGATACGCGACAGAAACCCCCTGTTTCTGTGCAATTTCTTTAATTGTTATAGGGCCGTCAGAATAACTCTTTGCTATTTCAAACATCGCCCTTACGCCGTATTGCCCCTTTGTAGATAACTTAAGCATAAAATTAAAATATAATAGTCTACTAAAATTGTCAAGTATTTTATTTTGACATAATGGCTGTTGTTCTTTATAATGAATTAACTGCGTAAAAAGCTGACTTAAGCGCTAAGCCTGCTTGCGGTTTCAAAGCCTTAGAAAAGAGATTTTTTGTGAAATTACTGCTGATTTCCCTACAATCAAATGCCTATGTCGCCGGACTTAAATACATAGGCGCAAATGCGCGCGCAAACGGGCATGACGTGCGAATATTGCTTTTGCCCGGTTATATAGACAGCAGTCTGCACCCTGCAATAGAGGACTTTATCCGTGATTATAATCCTGACCTGATAGGCATTAGCCTTATGTCCATTGAATTTTACCCGGCAAAGATACTTACGCATTTATTGCATGAAAAATTCAGCATCCCCGTGCTCTGGGGCGGCGTGCATGTAGTGCTTACGCCGGATGAATGCATAAAATATGCCGATTATGTATGCTGCGGCGAAGGCGAACGGGCTGTTGTTTTAGTGTTGAATCATCTTCGCGACAAGGGCAGGGATGTACCGCCGGAGGTTCCTAATATATGGTCGCGCATTAACGGGCAGATAATAAAACAGCCGCTGAGTCCGCCTGAGGAGAATCTGGACAGCCTGCCGTATCAGGAATATCTGCCGGAGTATTATTACTTTTTCCATAACGACAGGATATATAATTTCTCCCGGCACCCGGAACTTTTCCGCAGGTATGCGCTGTACGGCGGAACCTGCCACATGATGATAACAACAAGGGGCTGCCCTTTTTCCTGCGGATACTGCGCCAATTCCTCTCTCGTATCCGTCTACGGGAAAAAAATCAGGGAAAGGTCTGTTGAAAATTGCCTTGAGGAGTTAAAGGCTGTTAAAAAAGACCCTTATGTCTTGTATATAAATTTTGAGGATGACTGCTTCCTTGTGCACGGTATGAAATGGCTTAAAAAATTTACCGAAGAATACAAAAAACACATAAACCTGCCGTTTATGGTGCGTGCAATACCTACTATGGTTGACATGGAAAAACTGTTTATGCTTAAAAAGGCAGGCTTAAGCTGGATTATTATGGGCGTTCAATCGGGAAGCGACCATGTAAATTTTGATATTTATGGAAGGAAAGTACCGTTTGCTGTAGTTAAAAAAGCCGCTGAACTTGTCTCAAAATCCAGGGCGGTGCCCTATTATGAAATGATTGTGGACAATCCCTATGAGACAGAGCAGGACATGATTGAGACCATTAATGCCATGTCAACGCTCAAAAAGCCTTATACCACTTCGCTGGCGCACCTGACTTTTTTCCCGGGTACGCCGCTTACGCAAAAGGCGCTCAAGGACAAAATTATTGACCCGGAGGCCTATCTGCACAGATATATGATTGAGATTGAAAAAACTTATTTCAATAAATTGCTTAATATAACACCGTATATCCCGCAGTTTGCCGTGAGGTTTTTAAATAAGACTGAGGCGTCAAGAAAATGGCTGCATTCGTTTTTACTACAGATCCTCCATTTCGTCGTCAGAAGGACTGTTGAACCTGCCGTATACCTGTTTCTTATTGCAAGGTCTCTGGATTACAAGCCTGATTGGATAATCAGGACCATTGAAGGGAACTGGCGGTCTGCCGTATCAAAAGTTGTTCCTAATTACCCTGGGAAAAATGACTTGAAATACGGGAAGAAATTAACCTATCTTAGAAAGACCATGCCGGAGTTGTTTGAAAGGGATTGAGGGGGAAAATATAAACCACAGAGGGCACAGAGAAAAACAAAACTAAATTTAGCCACAGATTACACAGATTAACACAGATTTTTTTAGGATATTAGTTATCGGCTTAATTATTTCTTGCTCTGCCGTTCCGTCGTACAGCGCTGAAGCCGGCGCCGGCAGGATTACTGACATGAGCGGGAAGGTCTTATACCGGGAAAAGCCGAATGTTGTTTATCAGGACGCCAAAAAAAATCTTGAGATGCAGAAAGGCTTCTGGATAAAAACCGGGGCTGACGGCTGGGCAGTGCTTACTTTAATTGACCAGAGCAAACTTACACTTTCAAACAATACCGAGATTGAGCTGACAGACCTTGTCATCGGCAAGAAAAAGAAGACAGGCATATTCAGCATTGCCGGCGGCAAAATCAGGGCGTCTGTTGTAAAGCTTGCAGGCGAGGAAGTGGATTATAAGGTAAAAACTCCGACTGCCACAGCCGGAATTAAGGGAACCGAGTTTCTGCTGATGACGCAGGGACTTGCCAATGTCCTTTTTGGAAATGAAGGAACCGTAGAGGTCTCCGGCGATGCATCTGTCTCAAAGCCGCTGACTGTTGATACTATGGTCCAGAATACAAGAGGGATTACCCCGGCCGACCCTGTAACTATTCAGCCGGAAACGCCCCTCTCAGACGCAAAAAAGAACTTTGAAGAGGTTACGGCTGCAGTGCCGCCCAAGGACTGGGAAGTCTCAAACAATCTGCCGAACATAATTGCAAGATGGAATATAAATTACGGTCACTACCTTGCCGATACAGGGAAATACGAGGATGCGCTTTATGTATTTCAGATAGCCCTGGACCTTACCACCCTGCCTGAAATCAGGAGCGACGCAAGGCTTGAAAGGGGCGCGGTGTATGCAAGGTTTTTAAATCATCCTGAGACAGCCCTTGCAGAATACCTGCTGGTTCTTGAAGAATACCCTAAAGTTTCTCAAAGGGAGACAGCCCTTTTTCTGTCCGGCATGACGCTTTACCAGTTAGGGTTTAATGAACAGGCAAAGGAAAAACTGCTCCAGTATAAAAATGAATATCCGACAGGCAAGCACCTGAGCAATGTTGAGACCATACTGGGCGTGCTGAATAAATAAGCATCTGGGGAATCGACATAATCCCGAAGTGTTGGGATCACAAATGAGTATGAAAATTTCTCTCCCCCCTTTGTAAAAGGGGGGTATTTTCTGGAGAATGAAAACAAAACGTCTAATCATTTTTACAGTTATCGGAATAGTTATATCTCTGCTGACGGTTTTTGTTTACAGGCAGAAGATAGACTTTTTCACTTCGCTTGACTTAAAGCTTAAGGACGTGCGGTTCAGGGCCAGGGGAGAGCGAAAGCCTGCTCCGAATGTCGCCATTGTTGCCATTGACAGCAAGAGCATTAATGAGCTCGGCAGATGGCCCTGGGACAGAAAAGTTCTTGGCAAGCTGGTCAGAAATATTAAATCATACGGGGCAAAGACCATTGCATTTGATATTGTATTTTCAGAGGCGTCTAATCCTGACTCGGACAGGGCATTCGCAGACGCGATAAAAGAAAACGGCAATGTAATTGCGGGATATTTTTTCAGGCAGGAAGCTGAAAAGCAGTCCGCCGAATCCTCCGAGACACTCCAGTCATCAAAGATAAAAGTTGTACGGATGAGCGAAAATGTCACTGAGGTCCCTCTGATAACTTATCCCAATGTAGAATTAAACATCCCGCAGGTTTCAGAGGCGTCTGAAGGCGCGGGTTTTTTCAACATCCTGCCTGATAAAGACGGGATAATAAGAACGAAAACCCTCCTGATGCTTTATGACGGCGACCCGTATCCTTCTCTCTCACTTGCCGGCCTCCGACACTATATGGGCAGTGAAATTGTGCTTGATATTGCGCCCTACGGCGTAAGCGGGCTCATTATAAAAGATGCCTTAATCCCTGCCGATGAATCAGGACGGCTGACGCTTAATTATTACGGTAAACAGGGAATGTTTAAAACCATTCCGGCAGTTGATGTGATAAAAAACCGTTTAAGCGCCAGTGCGCTGAAGGATGCATTGGTCTTTGTCGGCGCAACCGAGATTGGAATCTATGATATGAGGGCAACACCGCTTGACCCAATACTGCCCGGGGTGGAGATTCATGCAACGGTTGCGTCCAATGTACTTCAGAAGAATTTTTTAATCAGGGACGGGAGGGTTATATTCCTTGAGATAGCATTCATTTTATTATTCCCCGTTTTATTATCCGTCATCCTGAGCCTGACCCGCAGGACAATAATTTCATTGCTGTTCCTTTTAATAACCATGGCTGTATACCTTTATATTAATTATTTTCTTTTTGCCGATTATTTTTTAAACACAGTAGTTATTTTCCCAATCATCTCCACCGGACTTACATATATAGGTTTGGAGGCTTACAGGAATATTGTTGAGGAAAGGCAGAGCAGGTTTCTTAAGAAGGCATTTACGAGTTATGTATCGCCGGCGCTTGTGAAGGAGATAATAACAAAGCCTGATATGCTTAAACTCGGAGGTGAGAAAAGGGAGATAACAGTACTGTTTTCAGATATAAGAGGCTTCACTTCCATTTCAGAAAAGCTTACGCCTGAGGGGCTGGTACTGCTTTTAAACAAATACCTCGGGCCTATGACTGACATTGTCCTTAAAAACAGCGGGACCCTTGATAAATACATCGGCGATGCCATCATGGCGCTGTATAATGCGCCGCTTGACGTTAAAAATCACTCTGCATCTGCCTGTCAGACTGCAATAGAGATGATGGACCGGCTGAAGGAGGTTAATGACAGCTTCTACGAAAGCGGCATCCCTGAAATCAATATAGGCGTCGGCATAAATACGGGAGATGTCATTGTAGGGAACATGGGGACTGATATACGGTTTGATTATACAGCCATCGGAGACACGGTTAACCTTGCGTCAAGGCTTGAGGGCATGAATAAGGTTTACAAGACAAACTTAATCATAAGCGAATTTACTTTTAAGCATTTTTCATCAGTTGCGCTAAACGCTGAACGCCAAACGCTGAACGCGTTTCATTTCAGGGAGCTTGATTTAATCAAGGTCAAGGGCAAGGACCAGCCTGTTACCATATATGAAATTTCTTCAGGATTAAGTGATGACGTAATCCAAAAGTTTAAAGAGGCATTGACTTTATACAGAAAACAGCAATTCAAAGATGCGCTCGGGATTTTTCAGAACCTTGTTTCTGAATACAAAGATAAGCCGTCAGAGCAAAGGTGAAGTAGGTGTTTAAGGCAGACCCTGTATTTTAGAAACTATTTAATTTAGTTTATACAGCTGATTAGATTGTATTATGGAGTAGATAATCAGGCGGACATGACATATTGCTCAATGGAGTTAACCCTTTTTATAAGTTCTTTTATTGTTTTACGAGTCTGGATGTCTTTTTTCAATTCCTCTAATTGATATTCTATATCAAGCTTAACTTTTTCCTCCAGATATGAATTTCTAAAATCTGCGTTTGCAAGTTGTTTTTGAAAATATTTTTTTGCAATAGTCATATTTCACCTCTCAAATTTTTTCTGATTGTTTTTGCCCTTTCAATTTCTTTTTTCGGAGTTTTTTGTTCCTTTTTTACAAAACCATGCGTAAAGAAGAGTCTCTTCTCTGACTCATAAAAATAAAAGCTTCTTGCAATTCTATTCTCAAAACTTACCCTGAGTTCAAATATTCCGTCTTCTAAATGTTTTGATAAATTCTCTTTTGGCTGAAGTCCTATGTTTTTTAATTCAATCAGTTTGTCAATACATGCAAATATTTTAGCACGTTCCCTGATGGATAAACTATCCAGAAACTCTATCATTGGAACTTTGCCATTAATATCGGCAAAATTATAGGTAAATTTCATTCAAAAGCCTTCTGTTTTAACAGCTTGTTAATTGAATATTTTAACATATGGCGGGTAAATTGGGAAAAGAAAACAGCTGAATGCCCGGTGCGCCTATGACCTCTGGCATGTGCAGAAAGGAATACAGAAAAGAAATAGTCCGCATACATCCGCTAAAAGTGGCATAAGGGAGTGGCTGTTGTTTATGCCGGAAAGTGCGGGGAGCTGTTTTCACGCCTTTGGTCGTCATTCCCGCGTAGGCGGGAATCCAGTGTTAAATATCTCTCCCCATTTTATTATGTTAGTCATCCTCATTAAACGGGCGATGTCCCTATTTTTTTATATTTTTTCTATTTGATATCCTCAAATCGCTTCCATTTTGGAGTAATCATAATATAAGCTCTATACGCTAAGCTGAGCAACGAGTGCCAATAACGTCAACTTGCCTAAAACTATTTTGCATTCATGAAAAAGTCGTTAGATATTTCACGAAACCCATCCATTTTTTTATTTTCTCTCTTGTAAAACCATCTGTAACCCCTTACACCCATTCTCATATCCCATACCACATGCCTTTTGTAAATCGTCAATTGCCTTGTCATACTGACCCTTGAAATAATAAGCAATCCCACGATTAGTATAGGCATCAGCAAGTATTGGATTTATTTCAATTGCCCTGTTGTAATCCCCAATCGCCCGGTCATACTGTTCTTTCTTAAGATAGGCAAGTCCACGATTATAATATGCAATAGCATCTTTTGGATTAATTTCAATCGCCCTATTGTAATCCTCAAATGCTTTGTCGTAGTGCCCTTTTAGAGAATAAGTATTCCCACGATTATAATATGCCATAGCGTCTTTTGGATCTAATTCAATCGCCTTATTATAATCCTCAATTGCTCTGTCATATTGACCCTTGTCCTGATAGATGAGTCCACGATTACTATACGCCCTAGCATATTTTGGATTTATTCCAATCGCCAGGTTGTAATCTTCAAGCGCCTTCCCATGCTGACCTTTGTTATAATAGGCAAGTCCACGATTATTACAGGCATCTGTATATTGAGGATTTATCCCAATCGCCCTGTTATAATCCTCAATTGCCCTGTCGTACTGACCCTTGTGATCATAGGCAAGTCCACGATTATTATAGGCCATATCAAACTTTGGATTTATTTCAATCGCTCTATTATAATCTTCAATTGCCTTGTCATTCTGTCCTCTATAATAATATGCATTCCCACGACTATTATATGCCAAAGCATATTGAGGATTTATTCCAATTGCTCTGTTATAATCCTCAATCGCCCTATCATATTGTCCTTTATTAAGATAGACACGCCCACGATTATGATAGGCGTAAGCATATTGAGGATTTATTTCAATCGCTCTGTTGTAATCCTCAATTGCCCTGTCATTCTGCCCTTTGTCAGAATAGGTATGCCCACGATTAAAATATGCCTTAGCCTCTTTTGGATTTATTTCAATTGCTTTGTTGAAATCTTCAAATGCTTTGTCGTATTGCCTCTTGTCAGCAAAAACATTCCCACGATTAGCATAAGCCTCAAAATGTTTTGGATTTATTTTAATCGCTTTGTTGAAATCTTCAAATGCTTTGTCGTATTGCCTCTCAAAACTATAGGCAACCCCGCGATTATTATAGGCCCAAGACTCTTTTGGATTTATTTCAATTGCTCTGTTGTAGTCCTCAATCGCTCTCTCATACTGATCTTGGGCGGCATAAACATTTCCGCGATTATAATATGCCAAAGCATATTGGGGGTTCAATGCTATTGCGCTTGAAAATGCCTCTATTGCTTTATTATATTCATTTGCTAAATAATGTTTATATCCTTTATCAAGCCACTGATTTGCCTGGAATATCCCCTCATCATCTGCAATCTTTACCTCTACCTGCTTTTTCTTCTTTTTACCCTTTGTCTGTGCCAACTGTTTTTTTAATTCTGCAATCTCTCTCCGGCTCTTTTCATAAGCCTCCTGAATTTTTTTGTAATCATCAACAATAGTTCCTTCTTTGTAACCATTCAGTTACGGGTGGTAGCAACACAACACGACTTTAATGATTTTTTGTTTTGTATCATGACAGACTCTCCATTTAAGGAGGAGGAATATCTTTATGGAAAAGGATGGTGAAAGGGTCAAG
>JACQZD010000064.1:9955-11733 GCA_016207865.1 Nitrospirota bacterium | reverse complement strand
TTTTTCTATGAAGGCCTTGCGCGGCTCCACCTGGTCGCCCATGAGGATTGTGAAGATTCCGTCAGCCTTCACAGAGTCATCCACGCTGACCTGAAGCAGGGTCCTTTTTTCAGGGTCCATCGTGGTTTCCCATAACTGCGTCGGGTTCATCTCGCCGAGTCCCTTGTACCGCTGAATATTTATGCCTTTCTTTGCGAGGGCAAATATGAACTCATAAAGCGCCCGCGAGTCGCTGAATTCTTTTACTGCATCTTTTTCCATAATTTTGTAAGGCGCCTGGCCTAATTCCTTTAACGCTGTGTACAGGCTCTGCAGTTCCCTGAAATCCGGAGACGCCAAAAATTCATCGTCAATCGTTAGTGTTACAGACTGCCGTTTTAAATTTATCTTGAAGGCCTGATGTTCTTCGTCTTCCTCTATCTCTTCAGTCAGGTCAGAAAATTTTGATTTAAGTTTTTCCACTAAGGCATAAACCAGGTCCCGGTCCTTCAGGGTTGATTTGCTCAGGTCCAACCCGAGCAGCGCCTTGAGCGCTTCTGTATCTTTTTTCCTCTTTGCAAACCAGTTAATGAGCTTTTCAAGCTTTGAGAGTTTTTTTATGTACACCTGCGGCATCTGCCTGAAGAAGAACGTAAGAAGCAAGGTCCGGATATGCGCCCCGTCTACGTCGGCATCCGTCATGATAATAATTTTATGGTAGCGTATCTTGGAGATATCAAAATCGCCTTCGCCTGTGCCAATGCCTGCGCCGAGCGCGGTAATCATAATTTTTATCTCTTCAGAGCCGAGCATTTTATCCAGCCTGGCCTTTTCCACATTCAGGATTTTTCCCTTAAGAGGCAGTATGGCCTGATTGCTCCTGTCGCGTCCCTGTTTTGCAGAGCCGCCTGCCGAATCGCCCTCTACTATGAAAATCTCGCTCAGCGCCGGGTCTTTCTGCGCGCAGTCGGCAAGTTTCCCCGGGAGCCCTGTGTCTTCAAGCGCGCCTTTTCTCCTTGTGAGTTCTCTTGCCTTTCTTGCGGCATCCCTGGCCCTTGACGCCAAGAATGCCTTTTCAATTATCTTTCTTGCAATGGGGGGGTTCTGTTCAAAATAATTGCCCAGTGCGTCGTTTACAAGCGATTCAACAAGACCCTTAACCTCGCTGTTGCCGAGTTTGGTCTTGGTCTGCCCTTCAAACTGCGGGTCAGGTATCTTTATGCTTATGACCGCCGTGAGTCCTTCTCTTATATCCTCACCGGAGAGGGTTTCTTTGATGTTTTTTGAAATTCCGGATGAAGCGGCGTAATTATTGGCTGTGCGGGTGAGCGCCGCTTTGAAGCCCACCAGATGAGTTCCGCCCTCTTTTGTGTTGATGTTATTGGCAAAAGAATATATGGTCTCTGAATAGCTGTCGTTGTACTGGAGAGCTACTTCTACGGATGAGCCGTCTTTCTCCTTGGTGACATATATGGGCTTTGCATGAAGCGGGGTCTTATTTGTATTTAAGTGCTCAACAAAAGATACAATACCTCCGCTGTAATGGAATAGCTCTTCTTCACTGCTTCTTTCATCTGCAAGTTTAATCTGAAGCCCCTTGTTAAGGAAGGCCAGCTCCCTCAGCCTTTGTGAAAGGGTATCATAGCTGAAATCCATAGTTTCAAAAACCTCGGTATCAGGCTTAAATGTTATCTTAGTGCCTCTGCCTTTGGTTTTTCCCACTACGGTAAGCGGAGCCTTTGGCACGCCTCGTTCAAAATGCTGTTCCAAGACTTGCCCGCCCTGCTTAATCTCAATAT
>JACQZD010000064.1:4673-9830 GCA_016207865.1 Nitrospirota bacterium | reverse complement strand
GACGACCGAAACCCCGACCCCGTGCAGTCCGCCTGAGATTTTGTATGCCTTACTTTCAAATTTTCCTCCGGCGTGAAGTTCCGTCAGAGCAATTTCCGCTGCAGAACGCCCCTTAGGGTCGCCAGGATGGAGACCCGTGGGGATGCCCCTGCCGTCATCAATGACAGTGATGCTTCCTTCAGTGTGGATTGTGACGTCAACCTTTGTGCAGAAACCTGCCAGCGCCTCGTCAACGCTGTTGTCCACTACCTCATAGACGAGGTGATGCAGTCCTTCAATTCCCGTGCTGCCGATGTACATTGCGGGCCTTTTTCTTACACCGTCAAGGCCCTTAAGAATTTTTATATCTCCGGCGCCGTATGTTTCCTCAGTTCCATTTTGCATATTATCTGTCATTTATCTCCTTCTCACTCATATCCTCATCGGCATAACGACACAACTGTAATCGTTATCTTCAGCTTCCTGCATAAGGGTAGGGCTGAGTGAATCCTGCAGGTCAAACCTGATGGCTTCCCCGCCCATGGCCTTAGCCGCATCCATCACATAACGGGCATTAAAACCTATTGAAAGGGGGTCTCCCTTGTACTGAACGCTGATCTCTTCCCTAGCCTCGCCGAGGTCGGGATTTATGGAAATCATGGTCAGCTTGCCCGGCTCTATGTCAAACCGGATGGCATTAGTTCCCTCCCTGCTCATTATTGACGTCCTTTTTATTGCTTTAAGGAATATAACCTTATCTGCAGTCATTTTCTTTTCATTGCCCTTAGGGATGACCTGGTCGTAGTTGGGATAAGTCCCTTCAATGAGCCGGGATGTCAGCGTCAGGTCTTCCAGGGTGAAGAACATATGATTTTTGTTTAATCCTACTGTGATATTTACAACATTTTCGCCGAGGAGGCGGCTTATTTCAACAGCGGCTTTCTTGGGCAGTATAAGCTTTTTCTCTTCTGAAAGTTTTCCTTCTATTTCCTTTGAAATAAGTGAAAGGCGGTGTCCGTCAGTGCCGACAACCTTCAGCTCCACGGCTTTTTTCTTCGGGATGAAATGCATAAGAATGCCGTTCAGCGTATATCTGAGGTCGTTATCGCCTGTCGCATAAATTGTCTTTTCAATCATATCTTTTAACGTCTTTGCGTTTAAAATTATATTTTCAGCCTGGCTCACCTCAGGCATGGCAGGGTATTCCGCCTCGGGCAGCCCCATTAACTTAAAAGTGCTTTTGCCTGAGGAAACCCGCAGCCAGTTGTTTTCCTGCGACTCCAGAAGTACGCTGTCTTCCAGCTCCTTTGTTATCTCAAAGAGCTTTCTTGCAGGTATGCAGAGACTGCCTTTTTCAATAATATCCGCCTTCAGGCTGCTGATGATTGTGATATCAAGGTCGGTTGCAATCACGGAGATTGCCTTGTCGGCTTTCAGCAGAAAATGGCTGAGAACCGGCATGGTGGTTTTCTTCTCAACGATGCCCTGAATGTTTTGCAATACCCTTTGTATTTCATCCCTTTCTACCTTCAGCTTCATAAATCCTCCTTAATTTAAGTTAAAAGTTAAAAGTGAAAAATTAAAAGTTATGGAATATTTTTAATTTCTAATCCTTAACTCTTAACTCTTAACTTCTAACTCTTAACTCTTTTATTCATAGCTCCTGATTTTTTTTGTCAGATAATCAAGTTTTTTATTGAAGTCCTCATCATTTTTCTTACGCTCTTCAATTTGTTTGCAGGCGTGAATGACCGTGGAGTGGTCTTTGCCTCCAAATTGTTTGCCTATGTCGGAAAGAGAGGCGTCTGTCAGAATCTTGCAGAGATACATGGCAACCTGCCTTGGAAATGCAATGTCCCTGGTCCTTTTTTTTGCCTTCATGTCCTGAAGCCTGATGCCGTAATATTCGCAGACCGCTTTTTGAATCGTGTCAACAGTCAATGCCTTTTCCTCATCCCGGACCATATCCTTAAGAACTTCCTTTGACATGTCAATAGTAATTGCCTTTCCGGAGAGGGAGGAATGCGCCCCGAGCCGTATCATGCAGGCCTCAAGGTCTCTGATATGGGTCTTTATCTTGTTTGCCAGAAAAACTATAACGTCGTCAGGGAGCTTTATGCCTTCTGTTTCAGACTTTTTCCCTAAAATCGCTATCTTTGTTTCAATGTCAGGCGCCTGTATTTCCGCAATCAGCCCCATGCCGAACCTGGACCGCAGGCGTTCGGTAAGAGGCGTTATATCCGCAGGCGGCCTGTCGCTTGAGAATACAATCTGCTTCTGTGAATTGTAGAGGGCGTTAAATGTATGAAACAACTCTTCCTGCGTGCCGCTTTTCCCGGCTATGAACTGTATGTCGTCAATTATAAGCACATCAAGGTGCCTGTATTTTTCTTTGAACATATCCATCTTGTCATTCCTCATTGAGTAGACGAATTCATTTGTAAACTGCTCTGCAGGCACATAAAAAAGTTTTGCATCAGGCATCTTGTCAATTATTGCATTGCCGATTGCGTTCATGAGGTGAGTCTTACCAAGCCCTACGCCGCCGTGGATGAACAGCGGATTGTAAGCCTTGCCCGGTGCGTTGGCAACTGCAATTGACGCCGCACTGGCAAACTGATTGCTTGTACCGCTGACAAAGTTATCAAATGTGTATTTCGGATTAAGGTAAATGCCCTTGCTTGCAAGTTTTGCTTTTCTGTTCTCCCTCTTTGTCTCTATCTTTTTGAGGACGGCGTTTTCCTGTTTTTCAGAAACATTGAATTTAATCGTTACCGGTTTTTTAATAAGCCCTTCAATAGTCTCTGTGAGCAGCGCATGAAAATGGTCTTCAATCCACTCCTTGAAGAACCTGTTCGGCACTTCAATCACTAAGTGCTGGTCATGGAATTGCCGCAGCTTTATGGGTTTGAACCACAGATCAAATGTCTGATCGTCAATCTTCTCCTGAATGGTATTAAGCGCTTTACCCCATATCTCTTCTGTTTCCACTATTTTAATTCTACCTCCGGAACATGAAGCTGTTTAAGTATTGAGTTATAAACACAATATTAACACTCTGTTGATAACTTACAGCCTATGATTTTTTGAAACTTAGAACCCCGGGCAGTCTGGAAAATACCGTAAGGTTGTAAGGTGAAATATTATACCTAAGACTATATATATTAGCAAGGGTGTTTTTGCCGTTTTTTTGCCTGTCGGAATGTATTAAAATTCAAAACTTGACATTTATTAACTACTATGGTAGTTAATAATAGATGGATACACTTATTTTCAGGCTTACGCAATTAGGGATTTCAGAGTACGAGGCAAAGGCATACCTTGCCCTTTTAAAAGAAAGCCCCTCAAGTGCTTATGAAATAGCAAAAAATTCAGGTATCCCCACCTCAAAGGTCTATGAGGTCATTAAAAGGCTTGAGCTAAGGAATATGGCTCAAACCATCCACGGCGAAAAGACAAGGATGTTTATCCCCCAGCCCCTTGATGAATTTATAGCAGGCTTTAAATTATCCATGGAAGACAATTTTGATGCAGTTAAGAGAGAGCTGCAGGATTTGAAGGGAGGCATGGATACCAGCTATACATGGCACATAGGTAATTACGAAGGGCTTATTGTTAAGGCTAAGAGGATGATTTCTACAGCGGGAAAGACAATCATCATATCCGTATGGCCTGCAGAATTTGAAGCGTTGTCTGCCGCCCTTATTGATGCAGAGGCGCGGGGATTAAAAATAGCAGTGCTTCACTACGGGGCCACGCATATTAAAATAGGCAGGATTTACAGGCATCCTCAGGAAGAGACTATTTACTCTCAAAGGGGAGGCAGGGGCTTTATGCTTGTCGCCGACTCCAGAGAAGCCCTTACAGGTAAAATCAGCACAGGAGGCTCAGAGGCCATCTGGAGCATGAATGAGGCGTTTGTCATAACAGCAGAGGGCTATGTGAGGCATGACATTTACCAGATGAAGATAATGAGCCGCTTTGCGCCTGCGCTTAAGGAAAAATTCGGGGAAAAATATGAACGCCTTCTGGATATTTACAGGGATGAGTAAAAGGAGGGGGCACTCCCTTTATTATCACTTTGGTTTATTATCCTGAAGGTGCGGGATGCGGGGCTCTGTTTTCTTAATATTGTTTTCCTGCCATGAAATTATATATGTGCAGCTTTCACCGCCTTTTTTCCTGCACGGCTTTGAGTCGTCATGTATAACTGTCGCATCCGGCTGAAACTTTTGCGCCATGGCCGTGATTATCCCCCTGTCAAAGCTGCACGGATAAGGATTATTACAGACGGATATAATTAAATTTTGACCTTCAATTTTAGTATAGCCGTAATGGCCGATCCCTTCTGTCATTCTGCCGGTATCCGGATTAAACATTATTTTATTATTTTTTCTGTGATTCATATGATAAGCAATATCAATGGATCTAACAGCATCTTCAATGGTCTTCATCCAGTCAGGGAATGTAGCATGTTGGGGAATCTGCAGGCCGATTCTAAACAAAGTGTTATCACCGCCTATTCTTGAAGCACTTTCAAAAGCCAGAAGCCATTTTTCCTGAGAATACCAATTATTTTTATCTAACACCTCCGGAAGCCCTGCGTGTCTTAGATGGGATTTTGCTAAAATCTTAACTATACCGAATCCTGCAACTATAGCATAAGCCGCATGCCCGCTGACTTCAATATTTGGTTCAAAAGGCTTAAATTGCATAACTGCCTCCTTGAAAAAATTTAAAAAATCAGGAACAGCATATCCTGTATTTTTTTCTGCTGTTTGCCTATGCTATAAATTTTAGTTATTCAATTATCATAAAAAACATACGCGTTGTCAAGGTTTATTCGCTTCCCTTCATTGACAACCCTTAAACTTCTTCCATATAATTCCCTTCATGGGAATTCTGGCGCGGAAGAAGCGCATTGAGATGCTGGACAAGAAATATCTCTGGCATCCTTTTACGCAGATGAGGGAGTGGGCAGAGGAAACACCTATCATCATCACAGAGGGCCGGGGGGCTTTTCTTAAGGACATCACAGGCAGATGGTATCTTGACGGCGTATCATCTCTCTGGGTTAATGTCCACGGGCACAGAAAAAAAGAAATTGACGATGCAATAAAGGCGCAGATTGACAGGATCAGTCATTCAACCCTTTTAGGGCTTACTCACACGCCTGCG
>JACQZD010000064.1:0-4614 GCA_016207865.1 Nitrospirota bacterium | reverse complement strand
AATCCCCCCTCACCCCCCTTTGCTAAAGGGGGGCAGGGGGGGATTAGTAACTCAACCTTCATCCTTCATCCTTTAACCTTATCAAAAGTTTTTTTCTCCGACAACGGCTCAACTGCCGTTGAAATCGGGCTTAAGATGGCGTTTCAGTTCTGGCAGCACAGCGGAGTCAGGCGTAAAAAGAAATTCTTGTCTCTTGACAATGCATACCACGGCGACACAATCGGCGCGGTGAGTGTGGGCGGCATTGATATTTTCCACAGATTGTTTTCTCCGCTTTTGTTTAAATCCTACAAAGCGCCCTCGCCGTACTGCTACCGCTGCGTGCTCGGCAAAAAATATCCGTCATGCAGACTGCTCTGCCTCAAAAAAATGGAAGAAGTAATGAAAAAACATCACAAGGACATTGCCGGTGTAATCATTGAGCCTCTTGTGCAGGGCGCAGGCGGGATGATTGTCTCTCCGTACGGATATTTAAAAGGCGTAAGAAAACTCTGCACTAAATACAATATTCTCATGATTGCAGATGAGGTTGCGACAGGTTTTGGCAGGACCGGAAAGATGTTTGCATGCGGGCAGATTTTGAAAAAAGAACTTGTAAAAATATCTGATTTTCCCCATGTCGGAGATGTTAGGCAAAAAGGTTTTATGGCCGGGATAGAGCTTGTGAAAAACAAAAAAACAAAAGAGCCGTATAAGGCTGAGGAAAAAATCGGCTGGAAGGTCTGCTGTATTGCAAGGGAAAAGGGGCTTATCATAAGGCCGCTTGGAAATATCATTGTCATGATGCCGCCGTTAAGCATTTCAAATCAGGAGCTGGAAAGTCTGGTCCAAATAACCGCTGAGTCAATCAAGGAAGCAACCGGATAAATTATAATGCCTGCAACTTTTTTTGCTATAACCTGGAATTTGTAAACAAATGTCGCACCCATTTATGTATTATCTCCTTCCTGATAATATCTTATTTAATTGATTTTATTCAGAAAAAATATTTTTTAAATATTCGGCATTAATATTGCTATGAAAATTTACATTTCATTAGCTGCAAACGAAGGAGAAGGAAACAACTAATAATGAAAAAATGTCCTGAACTGGTTGAGCTGTCAGATTTCGCGGTATTATTTTGCAGTGCAATGGAACACCCGCATCTGCCGAACTTTTTTCAACTTCACGGGTATTGCAAAAATAAAAATTATGATAAATGCCCTTTGTATTCTAAGACAGAGGAAAAAACAGTCAGTAATCCATGTTAGAAAGTCTGCAATATTTTATTTGCCTTCTCTGAAGTTGAGCAGTCCGCCTGCAAGGATGATTTTCCTCTGCCTTTCCGAAAGATTGTGCGCCGCTTTATAAATACTGCCTGTCTTTACATGAATAAGTGTGACCTCTGATGATTCCTTTACATCTTTTGCAAGATTTGGAAATTCCACTTCGTCATCCTGCAAAATTGAATCATAGCCCTCCGGCCGTATTGTCAAAGGAAGTACGCCGAAGTTAATAAGGTTATCCATGTGGATGCGCGCAAATGATTTTGCAAGGACGACCTTAACACCAAGATACATCGGGGCCAGCGCCGCATGCTCCCTGCTTGAGCCCTGCCCGTAATTCATCCCGCCAAGCACTACACCGCTGCCTGCTGTCTTGGCCCTTGAAGGAAATGTTGAGTCTATCCTTGAAAATACATATTCTGAAAGGGCCGGGATATTGGACCTTAAAGAAAGAATTTTTGAACCTGCCGGAATTATGTCGTCAGTGGTTATATTGTCCCCTGCTTTTAATAAGACCTTAACCTTCAAAGACTCCTCAAGAGCGCCTCTTACGGGAAGGGGTTTTATGTTAGGTCCTCTTTGGATGACGACCTTTTTAGGTTTTTTTGAAGGCGGGATAATCAGTGAATCATCTATGATAAACTTCTCAGGCAGTTTAACCGTGAGGCGTGAGGCGTGAGGCGTGAGGCGTTTGAAATAGTCTTTCGGGTTTGTCAGCTTGCCGGTAATTGCCGACACTGCGGCTGTAAGCGGACTGCATAAATAAACTTTGTCATTTTTGGTGCCGCTTCTGCCCGGGAAATTCCTGTTAAAAGTCCTTAGCGATACGGCATCAGTCGGCGGCGCCTGCCCCATACCGATACAGGGGCCGCAGGCGCATTCAAGCATTCTTGCGCCTGAAGCTATGAGGTCAGTCATGGCGCCGTTTTTTGAAATCATCAAAAAGACCTGTCTTGAGCCAGGGCTTATCGTAAGGCTTACATCAGGATGGACTGTCTTGCCTTTAAGAATCTTAGCGGCAAGCATAAGGTCCATGAGAGAGGAATTTACACAGCTTCCTATGCAGACCTGCCGGACAGGCATACCTGCAATTTTTTTAACAGTCATCACATTATCAGGGCTTGAGGGCGCAGCGATTAACGGCTCTATTTTATCAAGTTCTATGTTTAGTTCTTCATCGTAGCTCGTATCAGGGTCCGGCAGTAATGTCCTCCAGTCTTTTGCGCGCTGCTGTTTTAATCCGCTTCCGGCATATTCAATTATCTTTCCGACGCCGCCTTTGACTGTGAGTCTTTTTAATACCTCAAGTATTATGTCTTTTGCAGTTGTATATTTTGAAAGTCTTTTATTTAAATTAATACGGACTATTTTGGGCATGACCATGTAAAAAGGCTCTCCTGCCATTGCCATTGCAACGCTCAGGCCGCCGGCGCCGATTGCAAGCATGCCGAGCGCTCCGGCATTCGGCGTATGACTGTCAGAGCCTAAAAGCGTCTGACCGGGTTTTGCAAACCTTTCAAGATGCACCTGATGACAGATGCCGTTGCCGGGCTTTGAAAAATAAAGTCCGTACCGGCTTGCGATTGACTGCAGAAATCTGTGGTCGTCTGCGTTTTCAAACCCTGTCTGAAGGGTGTTGTGGTCCACATAGCTCACCGAAAGTTTTGTCGTTACCTTTGGAAGGCCTAAGGCCTCAAACTCAAGATATGCCATGGTGCCGGTGGCGTCCTGCGTGAGCGTCTGGTCTATTGAAATTGCTATCTCCTGCCCCGGTTTCATAACGCCTGAAACAAGATGAGATGAAATTAATTTTTCCGCAATGTTCATTTTATCACTCCTAACTCTATCATGTTCTTCGCTTTCTGCAGTATTTCCCGTTCTCCCTTGTAAGTTAATTTCTCCAAGGCCTCATCTGCCGGAAACCACCGTGCATCATCCACCTCATGATCGTGGTCTGCCGTATCCCCGGAGGTATATTTCATGAGATAAAAATGCACTGTTTTGTTAAGTCTTGCATTTTCATCCGCTAAAAAATACCAGTAAGAGATAGAGCCTATCTTAGCAATGATTTCACCGCTGAGCCCTGTTTCCTCCCGCACTTCTCTTACCGCTGTCAGTTCTTCCCGCTCATTTTTATCAATGATGCCCTTCGGCAGGCACCAGCGGCTTTTTACACCGGTGGGAAGAAGCCGCTTAACGGGATTCACGGCAACAAGCGCTATGTCTATGCCGGCATCATTTTTTCTGAATATGACCCCGCCTGCTGATGTCAGTTTTTTAATAGATGCAGGTTTTTTATTAACAGTGTCTGATTTCACGGCATATTACCCGTAAAAAGCCGTAAGAGGTCATTATAAAGGGCAAAGGCCATCAGTGCGATTATGATAAAAATCCCTGCCTTTTGCGCTATTATCATTGTATTTTCCTTTAAAGGCTTGCCTCTCAAGGCCTCTATTGACAGGAAAAGTATGTGTCCTCCGTCAAGCACAGGTATGGGAAGCAGGTTCAGGACGCCTAAGTTTATGCTTATAATGGCCATGAACAAAAAGAAATCAAGAAAGCCTGCAGAAGCCTGCTTCCCTGCCATCTGAAGTATCAGGATAGGACCGCCGATGGTATCGGCAGGTATGACTCTCTGTATTAATTTAACGATGCCGATTACAGTAAGCTCTATTATATCCCATGTTTTCTGCACTGCCATCACAGCGGCCTGAGGCAGGGGCTCTCTCTTTGTAAATGTTTTGCCTGAGGGAGCAATGCCTATTAGTCCGATTTCCTCTTCTTCGCCAAAAATATTAGGAACTCTTTTTATTTCAGGCACTACATCAATTGAAATAACTCTGTCAGCCCTTTTTATCATAAGAGTTATTTTTTTATTCGGACTTTTATGGATTACATCGCTGAGTTCTGTCCACTGTGTTACGCCTCTGTCATTTATCCGGAATATGGCGTCACCTTTCATGAGGCCTGCCTTTTCAGACGGAGAATCCTTTACTATTTCTCCAACCTCCGGAGTCAATACGGGCATTCCCACGGAAAACATAACGGTAAAGAGCAATACGGCAAAGAGCAGGTTAAATACAGGCCCTGCAAGTATAACCCCCACTCTTTTTTTCGCAGGCTGATGGTTAAAGGCCTCAGTCTTGTCTGCTTCTTTTAATGTTTCCCCCGGCTCTTCACCGAGCATTTTCACATAACCTCCGAGGGGCACGGCAGAGATCATGTAATCAGTATCTCCGATTTTTTTGCCGAAGAGCCGAGGGCCGAAGCCCAGCGAGAACTTTAGCACTCTTATCCTGCTGAGTTTTGCAAAGATAAAGTGCCCGAGCTCATGTAAGAATATCAAAGT
>JACQZD010000012.1 GCA_016207865.1 Nitrospirota bacterium | reverse complement strand
GATTTTAAATTAACATGGGCGTCCTGCCTTGACTTGGAAGAAGGCTCCAGAGTAATAGCCCCTGCATGGAGACCCGGGGGAGTGCGGAGTGTAAAAGTGACTTAACTATGGACAAACACGGTTTGTTTAATTATCATTTAGATAATGAAAACGCTGAGGATGGCCCTTGCCCAGATGAACCCTACGGTCGGCGACCTGTCAGGGAATGTAAAAAAAATAATTGCCGGCATCAAAAAGGCAAGGGATTTAAGGGCTGATATTATCGCCTTCCCCGAGCTTGCCGTCACAGGATACCCGCCCGAAGACCTGCTCTTAAAGCCCCAGTTTATCAAAGACAATATTGATGCTCTGAATAAGATAATCGCCGCCTCAAAAGATATCATTTCCATTGCGGGTTTTGTTGATGAAAATATAATAGGCAGCTATAACGTATCAAACGGCATTCACAATGCCGCTGCCGTGATTGCAGACTGCAAATTAACAGACGTCTATCACAAAATGCATCTGCCCAATTACAGTGTCTTTGACGAATACCGCTATTTTAAGCCGGGCATGAGATATACTATTTATGATATCGGCGCGGTAAAATTCAGCGTTAACATCTGCGAGGACCTATGGCATGAGCAGGGACCTGTAAATATTCAGGCCGGCGCCGGAGCGGATATAATCCTCAATATCAATGCATCACCGTATCATACAGGAAAAATTTCTTTCAGGGAGCAGTTAATCGCCGCGCAGGCATTAAAGAATAAAGTTGCAATAACTTATGTAAATATGGTTGGGGGACAGGATGAACTTGTCTTTGACGGAGGCAGTTTTGCGGTGGATAAATCGGGGGAAATTATTTTAAGGTCCAGTCAATTTAAAGAAGAGTTAATTGTTTTTGATATTGACATAGAAGCCTTAAAAACATCTGATAAGGTTGCGGAAAAAACTCAGCCTTACGTTTCTTCGGAGGACAATATTGAAAAAATAAAGATAGACCATTCAATCAAAACCGGCAAGCCTGCAATTAAGCCTAAAAAATTTATTAAGCTCTCCCCTGAAGAAGAGGTTTACAATGCGCTTTTGCTCGGTACAAAAGATTATGTGCGGAAAAACGGATTCAACGGCGTGGTAATCGGATTAAGCGGAGGCATTGACTCTTCGCTGGTTGCGGCTATTGCCGTTGATGCAATAGGCAGGAAAAATGTGCAGGGGCTGTTTATGCCGTCACCGTATACATCAAAAGAAAGCCGTGAAGATGCCTGCCGCCTTGCAAAAAATCTCGGGATAAAAATCATCAGGGTTCCGATTGATAAGATCTTTAAGACATATCTTAAGACGCTTGCGGTAAAATTTAAGGGCGCAAAAAAAGACATCACTGAAGAAAATCTTCAGGCCAGAATCAGGGGCAATATATTAATGGCGTTTTCAAATAAATTCGGATGGCTCGTGCTCACAACCGGGAATAAATCCGAGATGAGCGTGGGATATGCAACGCTCTACGGGGATATGGCAGGGGGGTTTGCCGTCATTAAAGACGTGCCAAAGACAATGGTATATGACCTTTGCAAATGGAGAAATGAGAAGGAAAGAAAAGCTCTGATACCGGAAAGGGTTTTGTGGAAAGAGCCTACGGCGGAGCTCAAGCCGGACCAGAGAGACACGGACACTCTGCCGCCCTACCCTGTACTGGACCCTATTTTAAAGGCATATGTGGAAGAGGATAAGGATTTTGATGAAATATTAAAAATGGGCTGTGACCTTGAATGCGCTCAAAAGGTCATTAAAATGATTGACCATTCTGAATACAAGAGGCGTCAGGCGCCGCCCGGGGTAAAAATAACGCCGAGGGCCTTCGGAAAAGACAGGCGGTTCCCGATTACAAATAGTTACAAAAGCTACTGAAGAACTGAGAAGCAAGCACTAAGAACTAAGAAGTGAGAACTGAGAACCGGGAAGTGGGAACTAAATATTTAACGAACTGTTACCTCTTGGTACTTATCCCGTATTTCTTATTTTTATTCCATGAGATATCTTCAGCCAAAACTTTAAACCTCTGTAGGATATCCTATCCGAGCGACAGCAAAATAGAGTGGAAGTGCTACAAATTTGGAAAAGGGCAAACCCTTGAAAAACTCTTTAAGGGGAAATGGGGAGATATTGCCCGCTTTAACAGGATTGACAGAAGGCATGCGCATGCCGGTGTTTCTATCAAGGTGCCGATGGATAGCAGAAGGCTGAAGGGGTTTAGTCCTATGCCGTCGTTTTACCGCCCTGCTGAAAAAGAAGAAAAGTATATCCTGATAGACCTCTCAGAGCAGTACTTAGGCGCATATGAACAAGGCGGGCTTGTATTTTCCATGCCGGTTGCCACCGGCAGGCCGGGCTATGAGACGCCTTCGGGAGACTTCCGCATTACGGCGGCGCATAAAAATCATGTATCCAACCGCTATAAAATTGAAAATACAGATACTCCCTACCCGATGTATTACGGGCTTAAATTCCACCAGAGCCGCTCAGGCACAGGCTATTACATTCACGGCAGGGATGTTCCGGGTTATCCCGCTTCTCACGGCTGTATCGGACTTTATGGCGAATCAATGCAGAAGAAGTTTTACAATGAGCCCAAAAATCCTGAGCTTGATGACATTGAGATACTCTTCAGATGGGCCGTTGGAGCTGAAAAGGCGGATAACAGGTATTACAACATTAATAACGGGCCGGTTGTAAGAATCACCGGCAGGACGCCGGTGATTCCGGGACTGAAAAAACCAGCAGGTATTACGGATGTGCATAAGGAGAAAATGGTTGGACCGTAGAAATTTCACCACTGAGAGCACAGAGGAAAAAACTTCAATGTAAATTTATTCCCGAATTGTCGGGACAAAGTTAGCATTTAAAAATTGCATTTTGAAATGCTAACTGTTAATTTTGCAATGAAATACTCTGCGTGCTCTGTGGTTAATCTTTAACACTACAACAGGAGGGGAAAATGTTTGTTAAGCGATTGATGCTGATTTTTTTCGTAATATTTATTTTTTCATGCGCGCCTAAGGAAGATAAGCAGCAGGCTGAGCCTGTACTTAAACAAACCACCGAAGATAAAACTTAAACGCGATGCAAAGAATGACTACTCATGGGAGATAAGCGGTGATGCTGCTGATGAGATTATTAAGGCGGACAGGAAACTGAGAAAGGGCATAGGAAGCGAATAGAGGCTATTTTACTTGACAAACCGGCTTAAACCCCTTATCATGTTCATAATATGAACAAGCTTAAGACTGACAGACATGATGATGATATTACGCTGAGAATACTTGATGAATTAAGCAAAGAGCCCCATGTCACACAGCGCTCTCTCTCGGGCAAGCTTGATGTCGCCTTAGGGCTTGTGAATGCCTACATGAAACGGCTGGCTAAAAAAGGGTATATAAAGGTGACCACTATCCCCCAAAACAGGGTCAAATATATACTTACCCCCAAAGGCTTTACTGAGAAGGTAAGATTGAGCTATGAATATATGCATGTCTCCCTGAGTTATTTCAAGAACATCAGCCAGAGGATAGACAATGTCTATAAGCAGATGATTTTATCAGGGGCAAAAAACCTCCTGTTATGGGGCGACGGCGAAGTTGCAGAGCTCTGCTATCTTTCTATGCGCGGACTGCCGCTTAATCTTATCGGCGTAATAGACCAAAAAAGGTCAGACAAGAGTTTTTTTGGCCATAATATCTATATGCCGGAGGACGTATCCGCCCTGAACTATGATGCAATCCTGATTACTGCGCTTAAAGAGAAAGAAAGGCGTAAACTGCCGGCTCCTCAGGCAGATGCAGAAAAGATATTTTTACTTTAAACAAAGAGCTATGGAACAGACTGCAAATACAGAATTACACTGGTATGCAATTCATACGAGGTCGCGCCATGAGTTTCAGGTGTATGACAGGCTTCAAATGAAAGGCATTGATGCGTTCCTGCCTGCGGTGGAGCGGCTCAGTAAATGGAAAGACAGAAAAAAAGCAGTTACATTTCCTCTTTTCCCGGGATACCTTTTCGTACATACTACACAGAGATCACAGGATATATTAAATGTGGTCCGGATTAAAGGGGTGGTGCGGCTTCTCGGGTCCGGACGCGGAGAGCCGGAGTCCATACCTGATGAACAGATAATGTCGCTTAAAAAACTTATTGAAAGCAAAGAAACGCTGGACCCCTATCCGTATCTTCAGGAAGGGCAAAAGGTGAGAATTAAATACGGCTCCCTGAATGGTGTTGAGGGAATACTTGTTGAAAAACTTGGACAGCATATGCTTGTGCTTTCAGTTGATATTTTACGGCAGGGTGTGGCGGTAAAAATAGAAGCGGCAAATGTTGAGAGGGTTTAAACAAAGATTGAGTTACGAGTTAGGAGTTAAGGGTTATGTATTGGAAAGACCTTGAAGTATGGAAAAAATCGCATGCGTTAGTCTTTAAGATTTATAATGCAATATCCAGTTTCCCAGAAACAGAAAGATATGCATTATCTAATCAGTTGAAGCGAGCTGCTTATTCTATACCAGCGAATATTGTTGAAGGTCATTCAAGAAAGAGTTCAAAAGAGTTTTCACAATTTCTTTATCAGGCAAGAGGCTCTTTAGAGGAACTGCGTTATTTTTTGTTACTTTCAAAAGAATTAGATTATTTAACACAAGAAACATTTAACGAGTTGGAAAAAGAATCACAAATAGTTAGTAAAATGCTTAATGGATTGCTGAACTCTATTAAGCAAAAAATAAATTCATAACTCATAACTCATGACTCATAACTCTGAGGTAGTTGCTTAAATGTGACTGAAAGGGCGGAGCAGTGCCCGGAGGAGCATTAAAACTATGAATGCATTAATTTTATCAGGCGGAAAAGGGACAAGGCTCAGGCCGCTTACCTATACAACCGCAAAACAACTGGTCCCTGTCGGCAATAAGCCGATACTCGGCTATGTCCTCGGTCATATACACGATGCCGGCATAAGAGATGTCGGCATCATCATTTCCCCTGAAACAGGCAGTGAAATAAAAGGCTACATAGGCGACGGTAAAAAGTGGAATATCAGGGTGACCTATATCCTTCAGTCTGAGCCTGCGGGACTTGCGCATGCGGTAAAAACGGCAAGGAGCTTTCTTGAAAATGACGACTTTATAATGTACCTTGGCGACAATCTTCTGTCGCACGGCGTAAAGGATGCAATCAGGGAATTTAAAAATCAATCGCCTGACGCATTGATATTTTTAAAGGAAGTTGACAACCCTGCGCAATTCGGAGTGGCGAGACTTGACAAAAAGGGCAATATCTTGGAACTGATAGAAAAGCCCAAAAGACCGCCTTCAAACCTGGCGCTGGTCGGCGTTTATATCTTTACTGCAAAAATACATGAAGCCATAGACAAGATAAAACCCTCATCCCGCGGAGAGCTTGAGATTACGGATGCAATACAGAAACTGATAGACACGGGCTGTAAAGTGAAGAGCGGATTGCTTGACGGATGGTGGCTTGATACCGGCAAAAAGGATGATATTCTTCAGGCTAACACTGTGGTCCTTGATGAGTATATAAAAAGGCAGATTAAGGGCCGGGTTGATTCAAAGAGCCGTATAATCGGTCGGGTTACGGTTGAAAAAGGCGCTACTGTGACAAACAGCATTATAAGAGGTCCTGTAATTATAGGGCAAAACTCAAGCATCAGGGATTCATTCATAGGTCCTTTTACCAGTGTCGGCGAAGATGTTACTGTCATTGATTCTTCCATAGAGCATTCCGTGATTTTAAACAAGGCATATTTATCAGGAGTTGAAAGGCTTGAGGACAGCATCCTCGGAAGGTCCGCAAGGGTCGTTAAAAACCATGATAAGCATAAGGCGCTCCGCCTCATGATAGGCGATGACTCTGCCATTGAAGTATGACCCCTGATAAAAATTAAGGCAAGGTATGTTTAAGGTCGGAGAAATAGAAGGCGTAATTATTAAAAAAGTAAAACCATTTTCTGACAGCCGGGGCTGGCTGGCCGAGCTGTTCAGGAAAGATGAAATTATTTCAGGGATTGAGCCTGCTATGTGCTATATCTCAATTACATATCAGGGGATGGCAAGGGGGCCGCATGAGCATATTGAACAGACGGATTATTTCTTTTTCCATGGCAAATTCAAATTGTATTTATGGGATAACAGGGACACCTTGCCTACTTATAAAAACAAGAAGGTTATAGAAAACGCAGACAGCCATGTGGTGATTATCCCGCCCGGCATTGTTCATGCCTATAAAAACACAGGGGATAGGGACGGCATGGTTATAAATTTCCCTGACAGGCTGTATGCGGGATGGGGCCGGAAGGAAAAGGTTGATGAAGTCAGGTATGAGGACAGCCCTGAAAGTGAGTTTAGGATTGAGTGAGCAGCAAGGGTCAATAGTGCAGATACTGCTAAAAAATTATTTAATATGATAAATATTATTAAAGCGTCTTTATTGGTTATAGCCAATAAAATATTCAAAGAGCAGTTAATTAAAGACGCGTTACGGTATCAAAAAATAAATTTTTTCTCAGCATCTGCACTATTTTACTTGAATCCGTTAGTAAATTTTCAGGAGAAAACCAGGTGAGATTACTTGTAACAGGCGGATGCGGTTTCATAGGCTCAAATTTTATAAGGCATATGCTCAAGAAATATCCTGAATATGAGGTGGTAAACCTTGACGCCCTGACTTATGCCGGGAATCCGGAGAATTTAAAGGGTATAAATAAAGACAAGAGATATCATTTCAGGCACGGCAGGATTGAGGATGCAGGGCTTGTTGCAGACCTGCTTGGCAGTGTTGACTGTGTGATAAATTTCGCGGCGGAAAGCCATGTGGACAGGTCCATAATAGACGCCCAGCCGTTTCTCTTGACAAATATCATGGGGACGCAGGTGCTTCTTGAGGCTGTAAAAGAATTACAAATAAAAAAATTTGTACATATTTCAACCGATGAGGTATACGGTACGCTCGGGGATAAAGGGAAATTTACAGAAGAAAACCCGCTTAAGCCTAACTCTCCGTATTCGGCGTCAAAGGCCTCAGGAGACCTCCTCGTGCGCGCTTACTCAGAGACTTACGGCATTCCGGCGGTGATTGTAAGGCCCTCAAATAATTACGGCAGTTACCAGTTCCCTGAAAAATTCATCCCGCTTATGATTACAAATCTCCTCATGGACAGGCCGGTTCCGGTTTACGGCAAGGGTGAAAATGTAAGGGACTGGCTCTTTGTGGAAGACTGCTGTGCGGCGATTGACTGCATCCTGCATAACGGCAGGGCGGGTGAAATATACAATGCCGGCGGCAATTGCGAGAGAAAGAACATAGAAATTGTTAACATGGTTTTAAAGATGATGGGCAAAGGGAAAGAATGCATTAAATTTGTCAAAGACAGGCCCGGGCATGATTACAGATATGCCCTAAATAATTCAAAAATCACGAGTGAGCTTAACTGGAGCCCGTCTGTAAAAATAGAGCAGGGGCTTGAGTGGACTATACAGTGGTATAAGGATAACGAATGGTGGTGGCTGCCGCTTAAAAAGAAGCTCGGCGCTGAGAGCAAGGGGTTTTGGGAGGAGTAAGGGGAATGTTTATCTTGTCTAAAAACTCAGTATTTGTCATCCTCCGGCTTGACCGGGGGATCCAATTCCGATATGTCGGTATGAAAGCACTGGATTCCCGCTTTTGCGGGAATGACAATTTTCCAGGTGTGTTTTAATAAATTAAATTCATGAAAATCATCATCACAGGTTCAAACAGCATGCTTGCGCAGGACTTGATTCCTCTTTTGAAAAAAGACCACGAGGTGAAGTCGTTCTCAAGGCAGGAGCTGGATATTACAAAAAAAGATATTGCGGCTAAGATTATAAAGAGCAATGAACCTGAGGTAGTAATTAACTGTGCGGCATTTACAAATGTGGATAAAGCTGAAAAAGAGAGGGATAAGGCTTTTCTTGTGAACGGGACAGGCGTTCAGAACCTTGCATTGCTGTGCGCTGATGCGGGAATTCCCCTTTGCCACATAAGCACGGATTATGTATTTGACGGGAAAAAGAAAAAGCCGTACACACCTTTTGACAACCCAAGCCCGATTAATGCCTATGGCGAATCAAAACTTGCAGGCGAAAAATATGTGCAGTGGATTCTGAATAAATTCTATATCGTAAGGACAAGCTGGCTATACGGCAGAGGCGGAAGTAATTTTGTCTCTATGATATTAAAAATGGCAAAGGAACGCTCTGAAATAAGGGTTGTTAAAGACCAGATTAACTCTCCGACATCTGCCATGACGCTGGCAAACGGGATAAAGCATCTTATAAAAAGCGGGGCATACGGCATTTATCATATAACGGACAGCACTGAAGGCGGCATAAGCCGTTTTGATTTTGCAAAAAAGGCTGTTTTATTGGCGGGATTAAAGACAAAAATAATCCCGGTAAGCAGCAATGAATTCCCTGCGCCGGCAAAAAGACCGGCATATTCAGTCCTTGATACGACAATGACAGAGCTTGTCTTGAAAATCAGCCTGCCTGACTGGGGAAGCGGGCTTAAGCAATTTATAAAGGCAAATAATAAAAAACAGAGGTGTTAAATGTTTAACGATAAAAGCATTTTGGCAATTATTACGGCAAGAGGCACTTCCAAGGGCGTGCCGCGGAAAAATATGAGAAAGGAGTAAGCATGACTATCAAAAAAGAACTGCTTGAAATCTTGGCATGTCCCAAATGTAAAGGAGATATAAAAGCAGATGAATTAAGGGATGGTATTATCTGCGAAAAGTGCAGTCTGCGTTATCACATAAAAGACGACATTCCTGTAATGCTGATAGAGGAGGCGGAAGGAATCTAATTTAATGAATGTTGTAGCAGTTATAAAAGCAAGCAGTATTTCAAATTATTTCCCTGAGAGATATAAGCTGACTATCGGAGGATTGCCTCTTTTGGAATTTATTATCAAGAGAATACGAAAATCAAAACGTATTAATGATATAGTCTTGTCAACAACTAAGGATATCAGCGATGATCCGCTGGTCAGTACGGCAAAAAAGCTGGATTGTAAAATCTACCAGGGCAGTTACGAAGACTCCATAGGAAGGTTGTACGAAGCAGCCGCTGCGGGGAAGGCTGATGTTGTAGTTAAAATTATGGGGCATTATCCGTTGATTGAACCATGGGAATGTGATAAAACCATAGAAGAATTCATTGCTTCTGATTATACTTACGCTTATAATGAGCATTATGACGGTATTGTTTTAGGGCTTGGAGTTGAGGTTTTTACATATGAATTGATAGAAAAGGCAAATTATGAAATCACCTCCCCGGTTAAAAGACGTTTTGGTGCAAATATATTTAAAGATATAGTTGATAAATCTAATATATTAGCCCCTAAATACCAATTTCACAGACCCAACTACAGAGTTACCCTGGCAGTGCCCAAAGATGAAATTATCTTAAACCAGATAATTAATGAATGCGAAGACTTAAGCTATCCGGGCATTGTTCAATATCTGGATAAGAATCCGATAGTTGTGAAATACGCTCAGCAGAATTTATCTATATCTCGAGAGGTAGGTCTTGAAAAGATTTTGCTGTTTCCCGATAAGATAAAAGCTATTCAGAATTGTTTAAATAGCGAAGTAGATTTTTCTTATCCGGCAAGCGTGGAACTTTCGCTTACAAACAGATGTAATTTGTCATGTAAATGGTGTTCCGACAGCGCATTGCGAAAGCGTTCAATGGTTGATATTGACTTTGATATCTTACAAAATTTGTTTCGGAATTTAGCAGAGAACGGCACCCGGGGAGTTGTGCTGGAGGGCGGCGGTGAGCCTACAATCTATCCGAGATTTAATGATGTTGTAAGGTGTTTGAAAGATTATGGTTTATCATTAGGACTTATTACTAACGGTGTGGAGCTGTCATATGAGGATAACTTAAGCTGCTTTGATTGGATTCGCGTGAGCCTTGATGCCGCCAATAAACATCAGTTCCTTAATGGCAAAGGACGTGACCTGTTTGATGTAGTCATAAGCAACATTCAGAGGATTACTCAAAAGAAGAATGTCAATAATCTTATTGTCGGGATAAGTTATATAGTGACTAATTTTAATGAGGAAAACCTTGAGGAGCTGGTCCTTAATCTGCACAAGATTGATGTTGATTATGTTCAAATCAAACCGGTAATTGATTATCCTGATATGCTGCCGAAGAATCTTGAGATAGATTATCTGCAAAAATATTCAACATCTGATTTTTCAATCAATATACATAATATGTCAGAAAATATTATTAAGGGTAATTTTAATATCCCATGCCGGACGCATAGTTTAAGCAGCGTAATAGCGGCGGACGGAAGCGTATTTTTATGCGGGAGGCTGAATATTTATGATTGGATTAAACCAATAGGCAATCTGCATGAAAAATCATTTCATGAAATCTGGCACGGCAACGAACGGGTACAGCAGTCAAAGATGGTGTTTGACAGTGAATTCTGCAGGAAGTGGTGTCCCGAATGCAGATTAACAAAATATAACATTGTTTTTACTAATGTTTCAGGAATAAAGACAAGGAATTTCATATAAGGAGTATCGGATGAAAATACCATTTTCCGAAGGAGATCGTAAAAAATATTTTAATTTATTAAATGAAGTCTTTGATTCAAACTTCTGGTCCGAAGGCTGGATGGTTAAGCGGTTTGAAGAAAAATTTACTGAAGCGGCCGGCTTGCAAAGCATGGCAGTAACAAATGGAGGAGTTGCCTTGTCCGCTCTTTTTGAGTTTG
This sequence comes from Nitrospirota bacterium, assembly GCA_016207865.1. GTDB lineage: Bacteria > Nitrospirota > Thermodesulfovibrionia > UBA6902 > DSMQ01 > JACRGX01. The sequence continues at coordinate 324 of JACQZD010000012.1, read as the reverse complement.
CCGGGGTTAAGAACCATGAGGTTATTGTTCCTGCCAACACTTTTTTTGCTACGGCGATTGCGGCCCGAAGGGCCGGAGCTGATGTTGTTTACGCCGATTGCAATAAAGATGACCTATGCATTTCCTTTGAGGATATCAGGAGAAAAGTTACGAAAAAAACTAAGGCCGTATGCGTGGTGCATATCGGGGGGCACATAGCCTTTGAGATTGAAGAGATTGCGGTCTTTTGTAAAGAAAACGGCATTCATCTTATTGAGGATTGCGCGCATGCCCACGGTGCAAATTACAACGGGAAGGCAGCCGGTTCATGGGGATTTGGCGGTG
>JACQZD010000011.1 GCA_016207865.1 Nitrospirota bacterium | reverse complement strand
TCTCTTTCAGCAATCCGGCGGGCTTTACCGGCGTTGCGGAGATCTTCAATCTCTTCTCATCCCTCTCAGCCCAGTAGACATGCTCCTCAAGCGTCTGCATAATCACCGCCTCTAATGAAACTAAAACGCCCTTGCATCTGTCTAAAACTGCCAGTATTTCTATTTTTTCATTCTCATCGCCCGATGCGTGATAAAAATTATTCAATTCACTTATCAGAGATCTAAGCGGTTCGGAAATTGAGTCGTTGATAAAATTTTTCTCATAAATCCTCATGACGCCGGATTTCTCCAGTTTTCCTGCAAGCTCGTCAAAAAAGATGTTTGCCTGCAGACGCACCGTGTTTAGGACTGCATTGCAGTTTGAAAAGTCATTCTCAGGGAGCCATTTCAGCCTCATGAGCAATCCCTTGCCGTGACGGCTCAATATGGAATCAAACAGGCGGGTCAGCGTATAGTTTGACAGCGCCGCGCCGAGATAATGCGATGCAACGCCCTCAAGCTCATGCGCCTCATCAAAGACAACGGCGCTGAAAGGCGGAAGGACATTATATCCTGAAACTGCATGGGCAAAAAACAGGTGATGGTTCGTAACAAGGATATGCGCCTGTCTCTCAACGGCCTTTGCCTTCTGATAAAAACATTTCCTGTAATGCTTGCAGATATTCCCATGACACAGGTCGCTTTCCCTGCATACCTTATGCCAAAGGCCTGCATTTATATCAATCTCGGCCCTCAGCCCTGTATCAGTTGTGTTGGACCACTTAAGCAAGGCGTCCATATCCTGCATATCAGGTATATCAAAAAGTCCAAATTTCTTTGACTGCTTAAGCCTTCTTACACATACGGCACCAGATACGCAAGGCTCTTGCCTACGCCTGTGCCGGCCTCAACAATCAAATGCCTTTCAGCCCTGAGCGCTTTGTCAATTGCATCAGCCATTTCCTGCTGTTCAGGCCTTGGCTCGTAGGTCTGGAGGGTTTTTGAGAGAATGCCGCCGGACGTAAAAAAATTATGCAGCATAATGTAGTTTTTTATAATAAACAATAATTTTGAACATAGTCAGCAGGCACAGATATACTCAAAAACCTTTAGAACGCAACAAAAATCAATGAACTACCCAGCAGTCCCTACATTTCGGGACGTGGTATCTAAATCGTCATTCCGGCTTGTCCGGAATCTCGGAACGAGTCGTACCGACTTTCTTCAAAAAGGATTCCCGACGCGCTTCGCTTGCGGGAATGACAAGCAAAAGACGAAGCTTAACCCCAAAGCAAAACTTAACTGTGTTGCTCTAAAGCTTTTTCGTATACCTGTGCCTGCTGCCAACTTTTATTAAAGGGTATAGATTCCTGAAAAAATTTTCATTGCAACACCATAGAGTCATGCTGCCTCTTTACAAATAGTTCAAAAGCTAATACTTAAAACTTTTTGCAGCATGACATTTAATGATCATTGTTGCTTTATGAAAATTTTTGAAGGTATCTATACCCGCAAACTCCAGATGGCATGGATGCCGGAAAAATCTAAAGATTTTGATGGCGTTCATGCCGTTTTCGGCTACAACCCAGCACTAACCAGCACACAATCCGCAATAATCTGCTTTTTTATTTTTTTAAAGCCAATTTTACCCAGCCAATGTTTTAATTCATCAGGCGAATAGCATCGCCCGCCTTCAGTATTTACGAGCATATTAATTGAGAACAATGCACCCGGCGCAGGCTGTGTCCTGTCATTTGAGATATTAAACTCCTGAATGACTATGCTTCCACCTGCGTTTAATGCTTTTTTACATTTCTTAAGTATGCAGATATTGTCTTTTTCAGGCATTGAATGCAGTATCTGGCTGATAAAAATTAAATCATATCCCCTGCCGATATCGTCAAGAATAAAATCACCCTGAATAAATTTAATGTCCTTGGTCCTGTTTTTGCCAAGGACTTTTTTTGCAATCCTGACAGTCTCAGGCCTGTCAAAAAGCGTTACCTTCACACCCCTTTTTGCCATTTCCATTGAATATGTGCCGGGCCCGCCGCCGAGGTCTAATGCAGTCTTGACTCCCTTTAGCCCGATGACATCAATAATATTCTCTGCCTTTAAAACGGCAAGATTGTGCATTCCTAATATAAATGCCTCGTGGTTGTGAGCCTTGTGATAAGGTTCCCCTGTCTTTAAAACATAATCCAGCCCTGACCAGTTCTGCCACAGGGTGTCTGCGTGCTTGATAATGTCGCCCTGATAATACGGTCTGCCCGAGACGAGAAATTGTGATGCGAGGCTTGAATTTTTATATCTGCCGGTGTGTTTTTTAAGAAGACCGAGTCCCGTTAGCGCATCAAGTAAAATTTCTGTCGCCCTTAAATTTGTCTTAAGCCTGTTTGAGATGGTTTTTGCTGATTGAGGCTTTATGAGATAATCAAACACCCTGTAATTGTTTGCGGTAAACAGAACTCTCGCCCCCTGAAACCCGCCCCATATCTTCCTTATTTCCTTTGCCCGCTCAGCGATGTCTGACATGTTTTTGTTCTTGTATTTTCTCCAACGTCATTCTCACAGAAGTTGGAATCCATGTTTGTCCAAAATAGGGAATTAAAACCCTGGATTCCGCATCAAGTGCGGAATGACAAAATAATCTAATGACTAACATCTGTTCACTGTTCACTGTTCACTGTTCACTGTTCACTGTCTTTAACTAAAGTCCCATCTTCTTTAATGCGTCATCTCCTACATTCTTGAAACCCGGGGCATCTTCAGGCAGGTAAAGCATAACTCCGCCCTTCACCGGTCTTATGACTATCTTTCCTTCGTGCGCAAGCTTGTTTGTCGCTTCAATCGGATTTTCGCCCGGAAAATATTTCTTAAACGCCTCATTGAAACCCGAATAAACCGTGTGAATACCCTTGTAACCCTCTTTTCTCAGGCTTACAATCGCCTTTTTTATAAACTCCTCATGATTCATTTTCTCCGCCATGGCGCCCTCCTTTTGTTTAGGTTAATCTTTTTCTTCATTTTCATTATCCGAAGTTTCCTCGGATATATACAACATGGATTCATTTATTGGCAATTCCTGAACATCCTTAAGTTTTCGCTGAATCTGTCTTGCTCTGATGCCGACCAGCTTGTCTATTTCATCGTCTGCTTCTTTTATTTTTTCCTGTGCTTTCTTTAAAACAACGCCAAACCGCTCAAACTCAGTCTTAACCGCTCCTAAAACCTTCCATACCTCACTTGAACGTTTTTCAATAACTAATGTCTTGAACCCCATTTGCAGACTGTTCAAAAATGCAGCCAATGTCGTAGGTCCGGAAATCATTATTTTATAGTCTCTTTGCAGAATTTCTATTAAGGCAGGCCTTCGCACAACCTCGGCATAAAGGCCCTCCATAGGCAAAAACATAATACCGAAATCTGTAGTCTTTGGGGGTTCAATATATTTATCCCTTATATCTCTGGCAAATTTTTTAATATCGTCCTCAAGAAGTTTTGCAGCCTTCTCTATGGCAGACGGATCTCCATGCTCATAAGCATTTACTAATAATTCATAATTTTCCCTTGGAAACTTAGAATCCAAAGGCAAATAAACAACTTCTCCGGAATCGTCTTTCCCGGGAAGCTTGATAGCAAATTCAACACTGTTGCCTTTCTTAATAGATACATTTCTATCATATTGCTCCGGAGTTAAAATCTGCTCAAGAATATTACCCAACATAATTTCGCCGATTATCCCTCTCGTCTTTACGTTTGATAAGACCTTCTTTAAATCGCCGACTCCAACAGCCAGATTTTGCATTTCACCCAATCCTTTATGAACCAATTCCAATCTCTCACTAACAATCTTGAACGATTGGCTAAGCCTTTCCTCAAGAGTTTTATGAAGTTTTTCGTCAACAGTTTCCCTCATTTTATCCAGTTTTTGGGCATTATCCTCTTGAAGCAGTTTCAATCTTTCCTCAACGGTTTCACGCATTTTATCCAGTTTCTGTTCATTAGTCTGAGTTAAATTAACGAGTTGTTTTGAAAAAATATCAAACTTATTTTCCTGCGTATTGGAAATATTAGTCATGCTATTAACTATTTCTTCCCTCAGATTCTTTGAGTTAGCGGCAGTTTCTTCCCTGTTCTTGGCTATCTCATCCTTTAAGGCCCTTTCGGTCCTCTCTTGATTTCTTTCAAATGATGCCAATTGCGTTTCAATCTGCATCAATTTGTTACTCGGGCTCTGTTTCAATAAAAATACGCTCAGAATAAAAGTCCCCGCAACTAAAATTGCCAGTATAACCAATAAATATATCTCCACCTACAAAACCCCCTCAAATCTTTTCAACTATAACCCCTGATGTCCTGAATTCTACTACATTCGCATCCTGATTGCCAGATGACTACTCGCTTTCCTCATACTTCTCAAGCGGGGCGTGTTTTGAGCCGTAACGGAAAACAGTGATGCCCTTGCATCCTTTTTCATAGGCCAGGATAAAGGCCTTCGCAACGTCGTCCCTTTGAGCCCTGTGCTTTAGATTAACTGTCTTGGAAACTGCATTATCAGTAAATTCCTGAAACGCCGCCTGAATCTCTATGTGCTCCTCAGGGGATATTTCATGTGAAGTTATGAAGAGTCTTTTTACATCAGGCGGAATTTCTTTAAATCCCTTTAACATACCTTTTACGGAAATTTTTTTGATAAGCCCGGCGCTGTAAAATCCCTTCTTTGCATACTCAAGAAAAAGCGGATGCACCTCATGAAGTGTTGTGTCAAGCGCCTGCCTTTTATAAGCTATTGCAAAAAGCGGCTCAATGCCGCTTGAACAGCCGGCAATTATTGAGAGCGTGCCTGTAGGTGCAATGGTTGTCGTAGTTGCGTTTCTGTATCCGCCTTTTGAGGCAATCTTAGGCGTATCATAAATTGAGCCTTTAAAATTCGGGAACACGCCCTTTTCCCTTGCAAGCTCTGAAGACGCCTCCCATGCCTTTCCCCTGATAAAGCTCATCACTTCGCGCGCAAGCTTAAAGGCCTCCGCAGAGTTATATCTGATGCCGAGTTTTATGAGCATATCAGCCCAGCCCATCACTCCAAGCCCTATTTTTCTGTTGCCTTTATGCATGTTTTCAATCTCAGGCACCGGATACTTATTTGCATCTATCGCATTGTCAAGAAAGCGGACTGCAAGCTTTACAGTTGATGCTAAAAGCTGCCAGTCAATTTTGAAGGTTGAAAGTTGAAGGTTGTCAGTTATCACCATTTTCGCCAGATTCACAGACCCGAGCACGCAGGCCTCAAACGGAAGAAGCGGCTGTTCGCCGCATGGATTTGTGCTTTCTATTTTTCCGATATGAGGGGTGGGATTATCCCTGTTAATCCTGTCAATAAATACAAGCCCGGGGTCGCCTGTCTCCCAGGCGCTTTCAACTATTTCTTTAAACACATCTTTGGCTTTAAGCTGTCCTGCGATGCAGCCGTTTCTCGGATTTATCAGGTCATACCGGGAATTATCTTTCAGCGCCTTCATGAATTTATCCGTTACAGCAATTGAAATATTGAAATTCGCAAGTTCTTTTTCGTTCCTCTTAATCCTGATAAATTCAATTATGTCCGGGTGGTCTACTCTTAAGATGCCCATATTGGCGCCTCTTCTGGCCCCGCCCTGCTTTATGACCTCTGTTGCAGTGTTATAGATTTTCATGAATGACACAGGGCCGCTGGCAATGCCTCCCGTTGATTTTACAAGGTCCGCCCTCGGTCTTAATTTTGAAAAAGAAAAACCCGTGCCTCCTCCGCTTTGTAAAATCAGGGCGGCATTCTTCAGGGAATCAAAGATGCTTTTCATGGAATCGTCAACAGGAAGAACAAAACAAGCGGCAAGCTGTCCGAGGTCTTTGCCTGCATTTATCAGCATAGGCGTGTTCGGAAGGAAATGGAGATTATTCATCATATCATAAAACTTTTTCTCCCATTTCTGCGGGGTCCCACCGTAAAGCTTCTCCGGAGCGGCAGCAGTTTTTGCGACCCTCAACAGCATTTCCTCAGGGGTTTCAATAACCCTGCCCTGCTCATCCTTCAGCAGATAGCGGACTTTTAAGACTGTACGTGCATTTTCAGTTAAGTGCATAGTTTATTCCTGTTTGCAAATTTTCATTTACAACACACCCCTGCGCCCCTCTTATTAAAGGGGAATTATGCAATGTAACGGCATATATGCCTGAGAAACTTTAAGGGCAACACCGTAAAAGTCATGCTGCCTTTTTACATTATAGTTCAAAAGCAAATACTTAAAACTTTTTGCAGCATGACAGATGATAATCATGTTGCGTTCTTAAAATTTTGAGGGCATGTATGCCGTCATTTCCAAAATCCAAATGTCAAATGCCAAATACAACGGAATATATGCCGTTGTGAAACGATTCCGGACAAGCCGGAATGACAAATAAAAAACACGCCCTTCCCCCTCTTTTTAGGGGGGAATCTTAAATCCTGCTACTTACTGCTTGCCACCTGACCCTTATTTCTCAGCCTTTTTGAAAAATAAAAATCAGTCAGCGCATCAATATCCGCAGTCAGCTCCTGAACCCTGAGTTCCTTCTCCATCCTGTCTTTATACCCTTCAGGAGGAGAAAGCAGCATCTCAAACTGAAGCCTTCTTCTTTCAAAGTAAAGCCTCGTCACTTCATTAAGCACATCGTCTCTAAGTTGAACCATGAGCCTTGAACGGGTGTCTATTGAAGTCTGGTCATTGTTCCATAAAAGTTCTCCCAATTCCCATGTGAATGCGACGGACCAGTCATAGTCTTTGCCCCGGGTAATATCATCGCCATAGTATACCCCGCCTGTGTAGTAGCTGCTGTTCTGCCAGTCCCGCCCTTTATTGTATCCGAGCGTCATATGGGGAAGCCATGCCTTTTTTTGAGCGGCTCTCCTCCAATCCTCTATTTTTTCAGGGTGCACCTCGGCATATCTTATGGCCGCCTTCTGAACTTCTTCAATGGCAGGCTCATCGGCAAAGGCAGATAGAATTTCCCGTGATTTATTTCCACTGTCAGAAAACGCTGCATTCTGAACAGCAGCGGATGTTTTGAATATTCCTTTCCCCGCAGCCGCCCACAATGCAGAAGGATTGTGCTGAACGGCAAGGAAACGGATGTCAAGTGCGGTAAGTCCTTTATAAAGTTCCTTCCAGTTCTCTGAGCCGACGGAATATCTGAAAACTCCCCTTCCGGTTGCCGCATAAACTCCGTCAAGGTCAGCCCTGTTTATAATAAGATGGCGTATATCACGGCTAATCAGTCCCGCCCGGCCCGCCGCCTTCCATGTCACCCCGGCGTCCCTGCTCGTAAGCATCCCTTTTGATGTTCCAAGATACAGCAGGCCTGCATCTTTAGGATTGATAATAATGCTTTTAATTTCAGTCCCGGCTTCATTGATTTCCACGTCTTCTGTCTGATTTGAAGCGCTGTCATTGTCTATATTGAATTTTTCAGAAATACTTGATTCAAGCATTCTTTTCCAGTCAACTGCGCCGTTTATGCTTTTAAAAAAACCTTTTTCCGTAACAGCATAAATAATTTCAGGGTTGAAAAAATCTATCGCTATTGAAGAAACCGCGGCATCATTTGGCAGGTTCTGCGCTTTTCTCCAGGTGCCGCCTCCGGTGTCTGTCCAAAACAACCCGGCTTTGGTTCCAATAAAAATATTTTCCGAATTTATAGGATTAACAGCAATAGAAAGAACAGCGGCATTTAGTTCTCCCACTCCGGTAAAAATCCTTGACCAATCGGTCCCCTGGTTTATGCTTCTGTAAAGCCCTTCCCTGGTTCCGGCAAAAAGGACTTTCGGGTTGAGCTGGTTTACTGCAATTGCATTTACGGTATTTCCCGTGCCTTTAAATGAAAGCGCCTCCTCCCAATTTTCCCCTCCGTCTTTTGTTTTATAAATTGTATTAATAGAGCCTGCATAAACTATCTCAGGATTGTCAGGGCTTACCGCTACCACTTGCAGATTTAAGTCTTTAATGCCGCGGCTTATATCCTGCCATATTATATCGCCTGAAGCCGCATTTATTGAAAAAACCGGGGAAAGAAAAAAAATAATAAGGAAAGACGTCAACTTCCGCGTGGACCTCATTTAACCTCCTGTCCGTTAACCGTTAACTGCATTTTACACCGGGGATTTTATTTTACTATCTCTGTCCCTATGCCTTTTTTCGTAAATATCTCAAGCAGCAGGGCATGTGGAACTCTGCCGTCTATGATATGCGTTTTTCTGACACCTCCTTTGAGGGCATTTATGCAGGCTTCAATCTTAGGCAGCATACCGCCCGAAATTATATTTTTTGCAATAAGGGTCTTCATCTTTTTTTTGTCCAGTGCAGATATTAATTTATTAGGAATAAATCCGTCATTTTCTATGGAGCGGAGTATCTGCGAATTGATCTTCTCAACCTCTCCCACAAGTCCCAAATCAATTATTTCAGGCTCTCCGGTTTCAGGCGATAACTTTCTTACGACTTTTTTCTTTGCCTTGATAAGCCCCCCGTCTTTTCCGCTTAACCCTATGGCGCGCCCGCCGTGCCTGTTTATTAAAAAAACAATTTCTTTATTTATAAGTCCGCCCAAAACCATTTCAACAATATCTATGGTTTCTTTATCCGTAAACCGCTGTCCGTGGATAAACGTAGGCTTCTTGCCCATCTGCGCCATAACCTTGTTTATAGCCGGACCGCCGCCGTGCACAATCACCGGCTTCAGCCCTATGAGATTCAGCAGCACTACATCCTGCGCAAAAGCGTTTTTAAGTGTTTCATTTACCATTGCGGCGCCGCCGTATTTAATCACAAAAGTCTTTCCGTAAAAATTTCTGATGTACGGCAGGGACTCAATCAGGATGTTCGCCTTTTCAATTAAAGTCTTCATAGTAATTGCCTCCTATTTTAACCGCAGAGAACACAGAGAAAATATTAAGTATCAAAATTTAGAAGAATTCTATTCCCATATGCTCTGTGCACTCTATTGCTGTGTTATTCTCTGGATTCCCGCCTTCGCGGGAATGACATCTTTTTTTGAGAACACTGAGTATTCCTCCGTGCCCTCTGTAGTTCAAATCTTTTTATTTCCCCCCATCAGCTCATCTATTTTAGCCCCGATGTCCCGGGACTTCATAAACACCGTGCCGGCCAGTATGGCATCCGCACCTGCCGCCTCCATAACCTCAACATCCGCCCTCGTATTAATACCGCTTTCGCTTACGACAATTCTATCCAGTGGAATATCTTTTAAAAGCCTGACTGTAGTGTTAATATTTATCTCAAAGGTCTTTAAGTTCCTGTTGTTTATCCCGATTATGTCCGCGCCTGAGGATAATGCCGTTTCCAGCTCTTTTGAGTCGTGAACTTCCACGATAGAGTCAAGCGAAAGTTCTTTTGCAAGCTCCCTTAGATCTTTCAGCCGGGATTGCTCAAGACATGCAACTATCAGCAATATTGCATCAGCGCCGTTGACCCTTGACTCATATACCTGATACTCATCAAAAATAAAGTCCTTTCTTAATAAAGGCTTTTTTGTAATTTTCCTGACAGCCCTCAGATAATCAATGCTCCCCTGAAAAAAATGCCTCTCGGTAAGAACTGATATTGCATCAACATTTTTTCTGTCATAAATATCCGCGATGCCGGATAGATCAAAATTCTCCCTTATTATCCCTTTTGAAGGGGACGCTTTTTTAAT
>JACQZD010000051.1 GCA_016207865.1 Nitrospirota bacterium | reverse complement strand
GGCGCCCACCGAGGAAAGCGCCAGTATGTAGAGAACGCCGATATTGATATCGGCAATGGAAAACCCGCTCCAGAAAGGAATTACGGCCAGGGAAGATAAAACTGTGACCAGCCCGATGACAGGCGCAATATAAAATATGGGTTTATCCGCCTGCGAGGGAATAATGTCTTCCTTGAAAAAAAGTTTTATGCCGTCTGCGATAGGCTGCAGCAGCCCGTGCGGACCGACCCTCATGGGGCCGAGCCTGGCCTGCGTGTGGCCTATGACCTTGCGTTCAAAATATACCACATAGGCTACGTGCAGAAGCGTTATTGAAATAACAATCGCAATTTTAATTATGATAATAATTAAATTCGTCATAATTTATTAATTGTAACCTCACAGCCTTCTATCCCCGGGATGTTTGTAACCGGGTCCATATTATAACCTATGAGGCTGAATACGCCTGCGCCTTCAAAATTATTGCTGAGCAATGCCTTGTTGTCTTTTATTGCAAGGTCAATTGAGATAAGGACCTTGACGCTTCCGTGCGCTGATGATACAGAAACAACATCGCCTTCTTTCAGGCTGAGTTTTCCGGCATGATGCGCGCCAATTTTCAGCAAGGGCTCAGGAGATATTTTTTTCAATGCAGACGCCCTTCTTGAAAGGGTTCCAGAGTGAAACAGTATGCTTTCATGCGCAATGTAGTGTTCAGCATTGTATTTTTTAGGCTTGACGGACGCCGCAGGCACCTCGCCGAGCCAGCCCCTTAACGGCTCTCCATAATATGGCCACAGGCAAGTGCCTTTTGCAATCTCACCGTAAGTAAGGTCTTTATAAAGCGGAGAGACGCGCGCAATCTCCTGCATTATTTCCTCGGCATCGGAATATGCCATTTTACACCCCATTTTCCCTGAAAGCGCAGTGATAATCCTCCAGTCCTCCATGCCGGGCGATGCGTTTACTGCCTTTCTGAGAAGCTGTACCCTGCGTTCCAGGTTGGTGAAGGTCCCTTCTTTCTCGGGCCAGCAGGCCGCAGGAAGAACTACATCGGCAAGTTCTGCGGTTTCGGTCAGGAAAATATCCTGAACTACAAGAAAATCAAGCGAGCTTAAAGATTCTTTTATCCGGGCGCCGTCAGGAAGATTGAATACGGGGTTTTCGCCCATTATATACATCGCCTTAATCTTTTTTTCTTTAGCCGCCTCTATAATTTTCATAAGGGTAAGCCCTTCTTTTACAGGCACGGCTGTTTTCCATTCGGTCTCAAACCTTTTTCTGAAATCAGAGATGCCGAGAGGTCTTCCGCCCGGAAGCATATCAGGCAGGCAGCCCATATCAATAAGCCCCTGTTCATTAGGCCTTTCTGAAAGGAGATAAAGTCTTGCCTCAAGCAGGTAAGTCAGTCCGGCGATTGCAAAAAGCGTTCTGTGTCCGTCTTCCCGGCGGGCGGCGTCAGCCCCTAATACAATAGAAACAGACCCTGAGCGAAGAAGTACGTCTGCAATTTCTTTAAGCCCTTCAATGTTTTGTTCAGGGGATTTTTGTGAAATCCCGGTAATTATGCTGTCTATGGCTGGTTTTTCACCCCGGATGCCTTTAACTTTAGCCACTGCCGCAAGCAAGGCTTCAAGTACTTCCGCTTCTTTAAATAAAGGAGGAATAACGGTATGCGTCTTAAAACGTTTAAGCCCGGGCATATTTCCAATGACGGCGATTTTTGCGCCTTCTCTTTAAGTCCTGTTATCAAGTTTGACGTAATCCCCTGTCCCAAAAGGTCTTCAAAATATTTCTGCATACCTGCAAATCCGGCTCTTGAAACAGAATCTATATGATTTGTGCGGCATGCTGTTCTCATGAACTTCTGAAATACATAGTTGTCCTCGTTCGTGCATCTTGCCGAGGCAATGCCTGCGATTGCATCGCCGCTGTGTTTATCCCGTACAGCCGTTAGTTTTTCAGCGATTATGCTTAAAGCCTCTTCCCAAGTGGCTTCGCGGAAACTTGAAAAGGGGTCGAGGGGTCGAGGGGTCGAGGGGTCGAGTTTTTCACTTGAATCCTTGAATCCTTGAATCCTTGAACCCTCTTTTTTATCCTTTATTCTCACCAGCGGGGTTTTGAGCCTTTCAGGACTTCCGGCAAATTCATAACCAAACCTCCCCTTTGAGCAGAGAAGCCCGTTATTTAAGCCGAGTCCTAATTTCGGGACTGCGCGTTTTATTGACTCATCCCTGACCTGAAGAACTAAAGAACACCCTACGCCGCAGTAAGGGCAGATGGTCTCAACTTCTCTGTCAATTTGCCATAACCTGTAACTGTGCAGATGAACGCGGCTCAATATTGCGCCTACCGGACATGCCGTGAGGCAGTTGCCGCAGTATTCGCAGTTAAAGGACTTTGATGAAAACGGCTCAACCCTTGAACTGCCTCCTCTGCCGACGACTGAAATTGCAGATGCCCCCTGTACTGTATCGCAAGTCCTCACGCACCTTGTACAAAGCACGCACCTTTCCATATTTCGCGAGATGATTTTATCTTCATGACTTGCAGGAACCTTTCTTTTTTCCTCTTTATACCTGCCCGAGGCGGCGCCGTATATGCCGACGAGGTTTTGCAGTTCACACTCGCCTGCCTTGTCGCACTGCGGGCAGTCAAGAGGATGGTTTATGAGAAGCAATTCCAGAAGGCCGCGCCTTACATCAGAGATGGCATCTGATTCGGTCTTTATGACCATGCCGTCTGCCGCCATTAAGGTGCATGCGGTCTGGAGTTTCGGCAGTCTTTCAACTTCTACAACGCAGAGTCTGCATCCGCCGTAGGGTTCAAGCAGTTCATAGCTGCAGAGAGTCGGTATTTTTATTCCTGCGCGCTTTGCGGCAT
>JACQZD010000027.1:1496-5305 GCA_016207865.1 Nitrospirota bacterium | reverse complement strand
TTACAACCACGTATGGGCTGTCTGATATTTCAACCCCGATTTTTGATATGGGAGAGCCTATGGGACCCATTAAAAAAGGAATGACATACATGGTCCGCCCCTTCATGCATCCCTTATAGAGATTCAGCATAATTTATTTCAGCTCCTCAGGGGCTATCCAGTTGTATGTGGGACCTGCGTCTTCTTTTGAAGAAGTGCTGATATAGGTGCGGTCTTCAACGCGGGCTACATCGCTCGGGTCTGACCTGAATAAAAAACTGTTCGGGCGTTTTTTAAGCGGAATGGCAATGCCGCTTTCAAGCAGTTTTTCTATCATAAGGTTATATTCTTTTGTGGAGCCGTCGCAGATATAAATGTCATCAGGCCGGCAGAGGTCCGCAGTTTCTTTAATCCATTTGTTGAGCTTATTGTTTTTTACGGCGACATTCATAACTGTCCCCCTTCATTTAAAAAAAAAACGCTGCAGAGAAAAAGCATTGGAAGAATTCCCGGCGTTAATGCCAGTGTAAATTATACAGGGTTATACCGCAAAAAATCTATAATCTGAAATAATGACTTAAATTTAGTAAAATAGTTTTCTGATTTAGTTAATCGCTGCCTAAGGAGAAGCCTTAATGGGGTTACTGCATTTTTACAGGAGGCCTGCACTTTCACCAGCTGACAAAGACGGGCTTTTGACGGTTGTGCGGCAGAAAATCTCTCCTCAGATAACTGATATTGAAACGGAATTTTGTTTTAATATTGAAGCCGCTGCGGCTCTGACTGCGGCAGATACGGACCTCCTCCGCTGGCTTTTGTCAGAGACCTTTGAGCCTGAGAATTTTTCAAATGAGAGTTTTTTAACTCAACCTTCAACCTTCAACCTTCAACCTTTTGAAGTCGGTCCCCGCATGAATTTCACAACCGCATGGTCCACAAACGCAGTGGCAGTATGCCGTGCATGCGGATTGACAAAGATTACGCGCATAGAACGCTCAAGGAGATATAAGATAGTCATCAGTGAACAGTTATCAGTGAACAGTGAACAGATTAAAAAAATTTACACATCACTGATTACTGATTACTCATCACTTTTTTACGACCGCATGACTGAATGCCCTTATCCAAAACCGCTTGATAGTTTTGAGACAGGCATTAAGCCTGAACCCGTTTACTATGTGCCCCTGATTGAAAAAGGCAAACCAGCACTTGAAAAGATCAACAGGGAGATGGGACTTGGGCTGGATGAGTGGGACATAGAATATTATTTCAACTTGTTTGTCAGAGACATCGGCAGGAACTCTACGAATGTGGAGTGTTTTGACCTAAGCCAGTCCAACAGCGAGCACTCAAGGCACTGGTTTTTTAAGGGCAGACTGATTGTTGACGGCAAAGAGATACCGCAACACCTTATTGATATTATCAAACAGCCGTTTGTTGTTAACCCGAATAACAGCATTATTGCATTCAGAGATAATTCAAGCGCTGTCAAAGGATATGAAATCCGGACAATTGTTCCGCAAAACAGCCTTCACTCTTCGGTCTTCAGCCTCCAGAAATTAACATACAATCTTATTTTCACGGCAGAGACCCATAATTTTCCAAGCGGTGTTGCGCCGTTTCCAGGCGCAGAGACAGGCACAGGCGGAAGGATTAGGGATGTGGAGGCGACGGGCCGGGGCGGGCTTGTTATCGCAGGCACGGCGGCATACTGTGTCGGCAATTTACTTATTCCCGGTTATGAACAGCCGTGGGAGGACAAGGCATTTCCGTATCCCGCAAACTTAGCTTCTCCTCTTAATATTGAAATACAGGCCAGCAACGGAGCCTCTGACTACGGGAATAAATTCGGAGAGCCGGTTATTCAGGGATTTACGCGCTCCTTCGGCATGAGGCTTTCAAACGGCGGGCGCAGCGAGTGGATAAAGCCGATAATGTTCACTGCCGGAGTCGGGCAGATGGACAGCCGCCATACTGAAAAAGAGGCGCCTCAAAAAGGAATGCTTGTAGTTAAAATCGGAGGTCCTGCGTACAGGATCGGAATCGGCGGCGGCTCTGCCTCAAGCATGATACAGGGTGAAAATATTGCAGAGCTTGACTTTAATGCGGTACAGCGAGGGGATGCGGAAATGGAGCAGAAGTTAAACAGGGTAATCCGCTCCTGTATTGAAATGGGCGGGGATAACCCCATTGTCAGCATTCACGATCAGGGCGCAGGAGGAAACTGCAATGTCGTTAAGGAGATTATCTATCCTGCGGGCGCAAGAATTGAAATAAGAAAAATTCAGGTCGGAGATAATACCCTCTCTGTCCTTGAGATATGGGGCGCTGAATATCAGGAACAAAACGCACTGCTCGTTAAACCTGAAGACATTGATATATTTCAGTCAATGTGCACGAGGGAAAAAGTCCCGTGCGCAGTGATTGGAAACATTACGGGCGACGGCTGTATTATTTTGCATGATGAGACTGACGGAGGCACACCCGTTAATCTTAATCTGGAGAAAATTCTCGGCGCCATGCCACAAAAGACCTTCCAGCTGGACCGCATCCCGCAAACCCTCAAACCCCTTCAGTTCCCGTGGGATTTAACTCCTAACTCTGAACTCCTAACTCCGAACTTTTTAAAAGATGCCCTTGACAGGGTGTTGCGGTTGCTGTCAGTCGGCTCAAAGAGATTTCTCACAAATAAAGTTGACAGGAGCGTTACAGGACTGATTGCGCAACAGCAGTGTGTTGGCCCTCTTCAGCTTACAATGTCAAACGCGGCCGCGATAAGCCAGAGCCACTTCGGATTGACAGGCGCAGCCATTTCAATAGGCGAACAGCCGGTGAAAGGGCTGATTAATCCAGCGTCAATGGCAAGGATGAGTGTGGCTGAGGCATTGACAAATATGGTCTGGGCGAAAATCAGCGCGCTTCAGGACATAAAGTGCTCTGCAAACTGGATGTGGGCCGCAAAACTCCCGGGCGAGGGCGCAAGGCTTTATGATGCGGCAGTTGCAATGAAGGATATAATGCTTGAATTAGGCATTGCTGTTGACGGCGGCAAGGACAGCATTTCAATGGCTACGCAGGTGAGGGATAAATCCGGCAATGTTGAGACTGTAAAATCCCCTGGCACTTTGGTTATCTCAGCCTATACGCCGTGCCCTGATATTACAAAAGTCATAACCCCTGACATAAAAAATCCCGGCAAAAGCAGACTTTTATTTATTGATTTGGGCAATGGAAAAAACCGTCTCGGCGGAAGCGCCTTAGCCCATGTTTATAACCAGATTGGAGATGAGCCGCCGGATGTTGATAATCCAAAACTTCTTAAAAATACATTTAACGCCGTTCAGTCGCTTATTGCCAAAGATGTAATCCTTGCCGGCCATGACCGGAGCGACGGCGGGTTGATAACAACGCTTCTTGAAATGGCATTTGCAGGGAACTGCGGAATAGATGTAGAGTTAAGAGTTAAGAGTTTAGAGTTAGGAGTTAATGAAAAAGAAATAATGGCGGCTCTTTTTTCAGAAGAGCTGGGGCTTGTCATTGAATATCTGCCTGAAAATGAAAAAGAGATAATAGCTGAACTTGGAAGAAACAATATCCCGCATCAAATAATTGGGAATACACTATCAGAAAAAAGAATTAAATTACAATTCTTAACTCATAACTCTAAACTCATAACTCTTATGGACGAGGACATGCGAGTACTTAGAAATATCTGGGAAGAAACGAGTTATCAGCTTGACAGGCTTCAGGCAAATCCGGTGTGCGTGGACGAAGAAAGGAAAGTTAATTTTGACCGGAAAGGACCGCAGTACATTCTGACTTTTGAGCCT
>JACQZD010000027.1:0-1371 GCA_016207865.1 Nitrospirota bacterium | reverse complement strand
GGATATAATCAGACAAAACCCAAGGTCGCCATTATCCGTGAAGAAGGCAGTAACGGCGACAGGGAGATGACATCGGCATTTTATCAGGCAGGTTTTGAGGTCTGGGATGTGACAATGACAGACCTTACAGAAGGCAGGGTCAGGCTTAAAGATTTCAGGGGCATGGCCTTTGTGGGAGGCTTTAGCTATGCAGATGTGCTTGACTCTGCAAAGGGCTGGGCAGGGGTCATCAAGTTTCATAAAAAAACTTGGGAGCAGTTTCAGGAATTTTATCAGCGCACAGATACCTTCAGCCTCGGCGTGTGCAATGGCTGTCAGCTTGCGGCGCTTTTGGGATGGGTGCCGTGGCAGGGCATTGACAATAAAAAACAGCCCCGGTTTATTCACAACGCGTCAGGCAGGTTTGAGTCCCGTTTTTCAACAGTCAAAATTCTCCCAAGCCCTTCAATTATGCTAAAGGGCATGGAAGGCTCGGCGCTCGGGGTCTGGGTTGCGCACGGAGAAGGCAGGGCGTATTTCCCTGATGAGGCAATTCTTCAAAAGGTTGAGAAAGACGGACTGTCGCCCATGCGCTATGTTGATGACAATAACGAGATTACCGCAAAATATCCCTTTAATCCAAACGGCGCAGTTGCGGGAATTGCCGGGCTTTGCTCGCCTGACGGCAGGCATCTTGCGCTCATGCCGCATCCTGAGCGTACATTCTTAAAATGGCAGTGGCCGTGGATGCCTGAAGAGTGGCGGAAAAATCTCAAGGCGTCTCCATGGTTCAGGATGTTTCAGAACGCACGGCAGTGGTGTGAATAAAATAAAAAAAGCCGGGCTTGCCATACTCGTTTGGCAGCCCAGCTATCCCGACTTGTCGGGATCCGCGTTTAACCCTCTGTTTGCCAAGGGGCACAAGGTGCAGCCTTGTAAGAGGGTTAGTGCCTGTAATTATTTTTTACTCCTAAATTAGCCCACTGTCAAGTACCTTTAACATATTTTATAGGTCCTATAAATATTTTTTATAGTTGCATGTCAAACTGCATATTTTTATTCTTATTATTCCTCAAAGCTTTACTTTGGGGGTAAGCGTCGTATCTTGCTTGTCATTCCCGCAAGTGAAGCGCATCGGGAATCCTTCTTGAATCCCGAAACATCGGGACGGACAAGCCGGAATGACGGTTTAGATGTCTTGTCCCGACAATTCGGGACTAAATTTAAAATGAATCTTTCCTCTGTGCTCTCTGTGGTTTAAAATATCCCCCCTAAAATGCCTAAAAATGTTATATTATTACGTTTCCCATACACTATGGAGGGTTTAAGAGGAATTGATACTGCCTTTAGACAAATTCCACGATGAATGCGGGGTTTTCGGGATATTCGGCC
>JACQZD010000026.1 GCA_016207865.1 Nitrospirota bacterium | reverse complement strand
TCATTAAAAACCTTATGCACCTTCATAAGTACTACAGAATCAAAATTCATCAGTGTCCTTGCCAAATCGTCAATATAATTTGCAGGAAGTATCGCAATCTTTTCATCAGCAAGACCTAATGATATTTTTGCAGCAGCAGCAGATGCATTAATAGAAGATACCCCCGGAATTATCTCAATATTCAGCGCGGGATTTAATTCAAGAAGGCGGTCAAAGAGATAAAAAAAAGTGCTGTAAACCGCAGGGTCGCCGAGAGTGATAAATACCGTATCAGTGCCTTTATTAAGCCTGCTTAAGACCGTTTCCACAGTCTGCTGCCATCTGTAATCAAGCTCACAATCTTTAAATCCCCCCTCACCCCCCTTTATCAAAGGGGGGATGGGGGGATTTTCTGTATTCGGTGTTTTAGTTTTCCTCATCGGGAAATACGCCTCAATAATCTCCTTGCCGTCCAGATTCAAAGCCTTTTTTACGATAGACAATGCGAGGCTGCTGCCCTCTTCCCTGCCCTTGGGAACACAGATGCAATTCACAGTTTTAAGTATTCTTACTGCCTTCAGTGTCAGCAGTTCCGGGTCCCCTGGTCCTACTCCTATGACATACAGACTGCCTGTCATTTCAATCTCTTCTCTCCTGTGATTATAAAAATCGGATTTAATGCGCTCATGTGCATCTTGCCGCCGACAATCCTTGACCTTGACACAGCAGCCTCAGAGACCCTTGTTTTAAATCCTTTTGATTCAAGTCCTTTGACGGCCTCATTCAAAGTTTTTATTGTAACGGCATTTATGATAATAATTCCAACCGGAAATTTTGCAATAAAATTGATTATTCTGCCAAGCCTTCCTCCGCTTCCGCCAATAAAAACCCTGTCCGGAGCCGGTAATTTCTTGAGCGCAGCGGGCGCCTCACCTTTAATTGCCAAAACATTCGCTGTGTTAAATCTGATTTTATTTTTTTTGATATTGCTGACTTGCTTCCCATCTTTTTCTATTGCGAAAATTTTTAATGAGGGGCATAGCCTTGCAGCCTCTATTGATATGGAACCCGAACCTGCGCCAATATCCCAGAGCACGCCATTCTGAGGAAGTCTCAGTTTATGAATAGCAATAGCTCTGATTTCATCCTTTGTTATAAGTCCTCTTGAATGTGCAATTTCATCTTCCTTCAGCCCGATTCTGTATTCTGTATTCTGTGTTCTGGATTCCATGTTTATAATTACAACTACATTCGGCTCCCTGAATTTCATTTTTGCGATTTTCCCAGGCGTGCCCTTAATGATTTTCTCATCAGGATAGCCGAGTTTTTCGCAGACAAACATCTTTAAGGATGAAGGCTGAGGGATGAAGGATGAGGTAAGCTTCTTTGCAATTACCGACGGGTTGTTTTCTTTATCGGTAAGGATGGCGACTTTACTGTGTTTTGCAAGAAGAAACGGGATGTCTGCAATTCCATATTCCAGCTTCCTTCTCTTCTTAGGGTCGGGTCCGCCGTGGAGGCTCATTAAAAAAGCATCGCTCCACACTTCTTTAATCCTTGAAAATGCCAATTGCATGCTTGAAAGGTCCGGCAGAATTTCCACCTTATCCCTTCCGAATTCTCCTGCAAGCCTTCTGCCGATTCCAAAGAACATAGGGTCGCCTGAGGCAAGAAGAACAATGGGGCGTGATGCATGATGCGTAATGCGTGATGCGAGTAAGCCCTTTATAAAACTTAATGTCCCATCCACATTGTTGATTACCTTTACCTTATCTTTAACCTTATTAAACTCCTCATAGCGCTTAAAAACTTCAAAAAGTCTCTTAGATGCAAGTATTATTTCAGAGTTAAATATAATTTCCCGCGCCTTTTTATCAAGAGGTTTATAACCAATTCCAATGGCATAGATTTTAGTCACAGCTTATTATAACCTCCCCTTCATACGATACAAGATGTCCAATCACGAATACTCCGCCCGTAATTCCCTCTGCGTATTTTTTTGCCGCCGAGCAAACCTTTGAGAAAACTGATGAAGGATGAAGGATGAAGGATGAATTAATGCAATCAAAAATTTCTCTTGCTGTGTTAAATTTAGAATTTAGAATCCAGCATTCAGAATCCAGTTGTTTCAGGAATTCTACTGCATTCTCCACATCAATCGCCCCGTTCTCCCATCATTACATAACATTGTTCAGGAAGATTAAATTTCTTCATATGCGCCTTCTCCGAGGTTCGTCCGGCTGAAAGAACAATCTCCCGATGCCCCATGGCCTTCGCTACATCCATAGAAGAGGTGATTGTCGCCGTCCATGCTTCAGAGGATACGGGCTTAACAATGCCCGTTGTGCCGAGAATTGATATGCCGCCTATTATGCCAAGCCTTGAATTTAAGGTTTTTTTAGCAAGGTTTTCTCCGTTGACAACCGAAATAGTAACTTCAAAGGATGAAGGATGAAGGATGAAGGATGAATTAGCTTTTGAACCTTTAAACTCTTGGACTGCTTCTAACACCGCCTCTTTAATCATCTTTCTCGGCACGGAGTTTATCGCCGGCTCGCCGATAGGGATGGCAAGCCCGGGCTTAGTGACAATACCTACACCTTTACCGCCCTTTATATACGTTGAGAGTTTTGTATCATTTGTTTTTTTCTCATCTTCACATCCTCTTATCTTCTTATCTTCCCTAATAATCCTCACCTCCGCAACTATCTCCGCCCCGTTTGTCACATCAGGGTCATCACCGGCATCTTTGATCACGGAAGCCCGCGCGGCAAGCTGCGAGTTTTGAGTTATGAGTTCGGAGTTATGGATCTTGAATTTATGCCTACCTCCATTCGGAAAGGGAATCTCAATAAATTTTGGATATTGGATTTTGGATTTTGGATTTAACAACAGCAGTGCTGCCGCCTTTGCCGCTGCAGCAGCACAAGCGCCTGTCGTATAGCCTGACCTTAAATTCTTCTTTAAACTCTTGACCACTTGAACCCTTGAACCCATGAACCCTTATTTTAGTACCGGTACTCGTACTGCATTTGACTAAGAGAGCCTTCTCTTAAAATATATTTTACCTTGTCCTCAGCAATTATTTTAAACGCATATTTTATTATCTCTTTGTAGAACTCGCAAAATGCCGCTTTCTGGTATATGTTGCCGCGTGCATGCATTTCTGCGGGACAAGGCGAGCCGCAAATATGCCTGAAACTGCAGGTATTGCACTCGTCAATTTTCTCCACAATCCTTGTTCGTATTTTTTTGAATGGCTTTGAACTCATCGCCGAAGATATTGATGTTTTAAAAATATTCCCTCCGGAAAACTCCTTCATGCTGATGAATTCTCCACAGGGCACCATACTGCCGTCGGCAGTGACAGTCAAAAAAGTCCTGCCCCCTCCACAAGGAGATATATCACACATCATACGTCTGGCGGCCGGTGATATTATTGCCAGAATGACGTTGGCAAAATTTCCTACAACAATCTGCCGTCCTGATTTTCGCGACAGTTCCATTGCAGTCTCAACGGCCTGAATTAAATTCCTTGCAAACAGCATATCGTCAGGCTTTAAATTGACTGCGCGTCTTTGCGTAAGCCTGACCGGGTTAAGCAGCACGCAGGGGACTTTTTTCTTATGAAGAAATTTCACAAGTTCAGAGAGCCTGTCCACATTGTATTTTGTAACCGTACATATGACATTCAATCCCTCATATCCATTAAACCAATCCAATGCCTGCACGGCCTTTTTAAAATTTCCTCCGCCTTTTGCAGTCACGCGCGAACGATTATTAATATCCGCGCTTGCGGCGTCAAGCGATATTCCGATTCCGATTCTATTCTTTTTTATAAACTCTGCGTCCTCCTTTTCAAGCAGTAATGCATTGGTCTGAATGCCGAAGAGGAATTTCTTGCGGTATTTCTTTATTGCATCAAAAAGCATGTCTTTCACAAGTAAAGGTTCGGCTGCATGAAAAACTATTACAGGCTTTTTCTTTATGTTTTTAAAATGCTCTTCTATCTTTGCCAGCGCCTTATCCATATCCTCAGCAGTCATCTGTGCACCCTGCTTCCTTAGCCTTGAAGGAATATAACAATACGGACAATTGGCATTACACCTGTCAGTCGGGTCAATATATATGCAGTTCAAGTCTGCATTGAATCTGAAATTATACAGTTCCGTATCAAGGTGTTTCCTCTCTTTTTTGTAAAGGTCCATCAGGTTATCCGGTAAAATAAATTCCCCGTTATCTCTTGGAATAATTCCCCAAAAAATATTATCCGGGTCCAGCGCCAGTTTCCAGTCAGCGCCAATGTCAGAAAACGAAAGTCCACGGCCGTTTTTCATATTTATTTACTCTCCTTTTATTATAGTTATATCTATGCATGACTACAGTTGTCATTGCAGCTTGTCCGCAATCCTTCCTAAGGAAAGATTCCAGACAAGCTGGAATGACAAAAAAAGACTGACAGCAGGGGCGCTGCATGCAGCGCCCCTGCTGCTTAAAACCATTACAGCGGCATCTTTTTCTTCGGCACATCGCCGTACATCACAAAGTGGGTCAGGCCATTAGCTGTCTGCGCACATTTCATGTGATAAGAGATTGTATTCATCTTCGCAGCCGTTTTCTTCTCAGCTTTTTTGGTCTTGATCAAATCTTTCACCTCCTTTCTTTTTGCATTGTTTTTAATATCTCCCGTCTCGCCTCGCCTACAGTGAGGGGAATGCGGTCAAAGTGTATTTTATCCTCGTGCTTCAGTTTGTAAATCAGCTCTGCAATCTGCGGAAGCCTCAGTTTGACATCAGCCATATCTCCAGGCGCATTAAAAACTTCTTCAGGGATACCGCCCCTCGTAATCCGGCCCTTACCTAGAATATAAAGCCTGTCAAGAAAAACAGGTACAAGGTCCACACTATGTGTCGCCATGACAATCGTTACGCCATTTTCCTGATTAAGCCTTCTAAGTAGCTTCATCATTTTATACTCACCCATAGGGTCAAGACCGGCAGTCGGCTCATCAAGAAGCAGTATCTCATGACCCATTGCGAGCAGCCCTGCAATACAAGCTCTTTTTCTTTGTCCGAAACTCAGGTTATGGACTGACTTTCTTTCCAGCCCTGTCAATTCAACTTCCTCAAGGGCAGCCCTAACTCTTTGTTCTACCTCTTTGGAATTAAACCCCATATTCAAAGGGCCAAAGGCAACATCCTCAAAAAGAGTCGGCGCAAAGAGCTGGTCGTCGGGGTTTTGAAATACAAGCCCGATCTTTTTATAGATCTGCTTTGGTGAAAGATCTTTTATATCAATTCCATCAAGCAGCACACTGCCTTCAAAGTTTCTCATGAGTCCGTCCATTACGCGAAGCAGTGTGGTTTTGCCGGAACCGTTCGCGCCAAGCAGACCGATGAACTCGCCCTTCCTGACGTCAAGGCTTATGCCGGACAGTGCATGTGTGCCGTCAGCATATTTGTATGAAATGTTCTTGACTGATAACATTACATCATCCATACCACACCCGCAAAAACAATAAATACCATAGCAATTGCAAACTCGCCAAATCTCAGCGGGCTGCATTTGAGCACAGGCATATCACCTGTATAGCCCCGCTGAATCATTGCCTCTGAGGTCTTCTGGCTCTGGTCAAAACCCCTTATAACAAGCGACCCTGCCAGAGTGCCGAAAGACTTCATGCCTTTACTTATCCCGGCATAGCCAAGACGGTTTTACTGTGCATTATAGATAGTCATCCCGTCTTCAATAAATATGAAAATATATCTGTAAGCAAACATCATTATTTCAATAAATTGTTTGGGAATCCTCAGCCATGAAAGTCCGGCCATAATTTCAGTGAACGGAGTTGCAAATCCGAATGCCATTACAAGTGATATGCCGCCGAGAATTCTGCCCGCTATGTAAACCCCTTCCCTGAAGCCGTCCTTGTGTCCGGTTATTTCCATGCCAAGCACATTAAATGAAAAAAGGGCTTCCTCTCCGGTAAAAAAGAATTTCAGCAAAAGCACGACAAGCGCTATAAACGCCGGCTGTGAAAATCTCAGCAGCAGGACACGCGGCGGAATCCCCATTTTTAAACAGAGGGAAAAACAACATGCAGCTATCAATAGAGGAAATAACATCCCTTTATAACTTAAAACCATCACAAGAAGTGCAAGTACAACAATCAGCTTCACCCTTGCATCTGTCTTTGAAAGAATATGCTCTTTTTTAAAGTGTTCTGAAAATAGTTCCATATATTCTCTTTTAGACGGGATGCAGGCTGAACAGCCCGCATCCCGTCATAAGTTTAGACTATAATTTTTTGTTCCTGCCCCTTGCCTTTTGAAGCCTTCTCTGCTATAAGCGTCCTCCAGTAATATCCACCGATAAACCCTCCTACAGCACCCGCAAGAAGAAATGCAAAGAGTAAAAGGTCTCCCTGATCCGTATTTATCAATGGCTCCCTTGCCTCTCTTCCTTGTTCTTTAGCGTATTTCTCCACAACTGATTCGTCAACACCACCCCATTTGTCAGCAGCAGTGACGAGTGACAAGTGAGGGGGAATGAGCAACAGAAATAAAATAAGAAAAAAATAAATAACAAATATCTTCCCCGATCTTGTCATTCCGGCTTGTCCGGCATCTTTCCTATTTGTCCGGAATCTCACAGAAGGATTGCCGACAAGCGGCAATGACGGGTTCGTGTATTTTTTTGTGTAGTTATTGAGTTTTTTCATAACGCCTCCC
>JACQZD010000015.1 GCA_016207865.1 Nitrospirota bacterium | reverse complement strand
TTAATAATTGATAATTGTTAATTGCGAATTGTAATTTTTTCTATTGCCTCTTTTGCAATCCTTCCGACAGTTATTTTCTTTAATTCACTCTCGGCATAAATGGTAATAACACTGCCGTCATTCTGAAGTTTTTTGAGAGCATTGACTGATTCAGAAGTTCCTGTCTCACCGAGCGCCCAAGCCGCATATCCGCGAATCACCGGGTCAGGATCGCAAAGGTATTTGCCGGCAATGGGATTGGCATATTCAGCAAACTCTGAATTAATTTTCCCTATCCTGCCGATGGCCCGGAGCACACCGGCTGTGAGCATCTTCTCATCATGGAAAGAGACAATTACCGGAGCAATATCAGGAAATAATCCGGGGCTGTTTCTCACTATCTCCCCGAGCATTTCAGGTGAGCTCCAGCCGATGCCTCCTGACTCATCTCTTATCATCCAAAGAAGCCTGCCTATCAAATTTCTGACGATCTCAGGATTTGTCATTGACAAACGGCCTGTTATTAGGCCGACAGCCTCAATGGCTCTCCACGAGATAATGCTGTGCTTATCATAAGTCATGGAAACCAGCAGGCGCAGGACGCCTTTTTCCCGCGCTGCTAATCCGGCTAATTCATTAAACTTTTTGTCTTGCAGCAGCTCCTTTATTTGTTTCTTGCGTATTAAAATCTACCACACCTTCACAAATGCCTCTTTAGGGGCATTGCATACAGGACACTTCCAGTCTGCAGGAAGCTGCTCAAACGGAGTGCCTTCTTCAGCTTCGTGATACTCATAGCCGCATACTGAACACTTCCACATGGTCTGCTAACCTCCTTTATCCGGAAACTGCAATTAAAACTTTGTTTTTGTCATTCCGCACTTGATGCGGAATCCAGACGTTGTCCTCCGGTTTAATCGGGTGAACCAAAACTTTTTAATCCTGGATTCCCGCCTTCGCGGGAATGACGACATACAAAACAGTGGTTAATAAAGTTAAAACTTCTGATGATATTCTTTAACTTTCCTTGCGAATTCCCTCCCGAACTCATAACATTTTTTCTCGTCTGCAGATGACGTCTTGTAGAGAACCTGTATTCCGGGCTCAAAGATTTCAAGTCCCATTTTCCTGAATTCATCATAAGCGCCTTTTACCGCGCCGCCGCGCGCCTTCCAAAATTCCTTGATGGCCGCGCTTACCTGCGTGGCCCGTAATTTAATTACCCTGCACTCAATTTCTTCATCTTTGATGCCCTGCATTATCGGAAGCGTCATCTGCTCGGTGCTGTGCCACATTGTATCATAAATAATGACAACGCTCAGGTCTGCCTTCCCGTTTACCATGTCAAGATACATATTGATTATCTTTAACGGGTCTTTTCTCCAGATTATTCCGTGGTCAGGCGCAATCATGTCTATTTCTAAGCCGAGTTTCTGAATTTCGGCAATTTTGGATTTAATCAGCTTTCCGAAAGGCATCAGTATATTTGCATAATAATCTTTTACCGCATCCTCAAGCTCAGCCGCTGAAAAGCACGAAAGAAACTCATCGTCAAACCTGCCGGCCGAAGCAAAATGCTGTCCAAACGCGTCCTGAGATATCAGGAGCCGCGCCTCTTTGACATAGGTCATCATGGAGTCAGGCCAGTGGATCATCGGCGTTTCAATGAACATCAAATTATATCGGCCTGTATTTAATGTATCGCCTGTTTTAACAATCCTGAATTTCCATGCCGATGTATCAAAGAGCCTGTCAAGCCCTTTCTTTCCCATCGCAGTGATATATATGACTGCCTCGGGCGTAAGCGCCATAATCTTATCAAGGCTGCTTACATGGTCGGGTTCTATATGGTTTATGATTATGTTTTTTATCTTTGACGGCTCTACGACGCTTCTAATATTGTCAATGGTTGTGCCTGCAAAATCATATTTGACAGTATCAAGCAGGGTGACCTGTTCATCCATGATGAGATAATTGTTGTAAGTAGTTCCATTCTGGGTAATATAGCCGTGAAAATCCCTGATGCCCCAGTCAATAGCGCCTACCCAGTATATGTTTGATTTAATTTCTACGGCATTCATCAATTCACTCCTTTGCTGAAAATGAAAATGTTTAAAACCAGTTGTCATAGGCTTGTATAGACCTATATATTGTCATTCTCCGGCTTGACCGGAGAATCCAGATTCCTTCTTTATTTTCTGGATTGCCCGATCAAGTCGGGCAATGACGACAGATATCGGTTAGTAAAGACTTACTAACTTATTTCTATTTTAAACTTTTACACTCCTGCTGTTTAGTATATTACATCATCAAATCTGCAAAATTTCAATGATTTTTATCATATCTACTGTTTTTGTTATAATAATTTTCATGGAAAAGGGCAGGGTGCATTTGCGCATCAGGGGTTTTGTTCAGGGGGTATTTTTCAGGGCCGGCACAAGGGATATGGCTCGCGGGCTTGGGCTGACCGGCTGGGTGAGAAATATGCCTGACGGCAGTGTTGAGGCTGTTTTTGAAGGTACGGAGGATAGGCTTAAGACAGCAGTTGCATGGTGTCATAAGGGACCTCCCGGCGCGCGCGTAAGTAATATTGATGAAAAATGGCTTGGCTATACAGGAGAGTTCTCAAGTTTTGAAGTAAAGTACGGGTTTGGGTAAAGCCGTTTTAATTTATTCGCAATGCTAAAACTAATCCCCTGCAATTAAATTCCTTTTAATTGCAGGGGATTAGTTGGATTATATTATATATTACTTTAACTAAACCGCATTATAACACATTGACATTACCTGCTGTTCAATCAATAATATCGCATGTCTTTATACGAAAAAATACAGATGGATGCAGGAGCAAGGCTTACTAATATTGATAGGGAATTTGCCCTTTTCATGTCTAAATTTGAAGGTACTGACGTTTTTGAACTCTTTTCTCTGTCAAGCAGGGCCAGGGTAAAATTAAGCGGTAATAAGGTTGATTTATGTTCTATTATCAATGCCAAATCAGGCGCATGCCCTGAAGACTGCTCATTTTGCGCCCAGTCTGCGCACAGCAAGGCTGATATAAAAGTTTATCCTTTATTAAGCAGGGAAAAAATAATGGAAGCTGCGGCCTCTGCAAGAGAAAACGGCGTAAAGCGTTTTTGTGTTGTCACCAGCGGCAAAAAATCATCAGACTCAGAGATTGAAGAAATCTGCGGGGTTGTCTCCGACATCAGGGAGATAGGACTATTACCATGCGCAACTTTAGGCTTGCTTGATTATGCCGGGCTTAAGAAATTAAAAGACGCAGGACTGCACAGATACCATCATAACCTTGAAACGTCAGAGGCCTTTTTCAGCGAAATCTGCACTACGCATACTTACATGGAAAAGCTGAATACTATTAAGGCGGCGCAATTGCTCGGGCTGTCGGTCTGCAGCGGAGGCCTCTTCGGTCTCGGAGAATCATGGGAAGACCGCATTGACATGGCATTTGCATTAAAGGAACTCCTGGTTGATTCGGTCCCTGTTAATTTTTTTATGCCTGTGCGCGGCACGCCTCTGTGGGACAAAGGGCTGTTATCTCCCATGGAAGCCCTTAAAATAATAGCGATATACAGGCTTATTCTTCCTGAGTGTGAAATCAGGGTATGCGGAGGCAGGAATGCAACGCTCAGGGATCTGCATCCATATATTTTCCCCGCCGGAGCCAACGGCCTGCTTGTCGGAAATTATCTTACAACTCCGGGCCGGAACACTCAGGACGACCTTCAGATGCTTAGAGATATGGGGCTTGAGCCATGAAGAAATTCTACAGCGTAAGAATGCGCGCTTCAAAAGACGGAATGCACATCTCGGGCGCAGAGGGCATATACGATAAAAACCATGTCAGCGATATAGTTCAGAAATATACCGGAAGGGCGCTGTCCCATGAAAAGGGCAGATCCGATGAAATATCCCTTATCATTGAGGAGCTGAAGAAAAGACCCCTGAAAATATCCACACTGCCTCTATGCACCTTAAATACCCGGAGCCCCGAGTCTGTAAAAAAGGCCTCCGTAAAAATATTGCGTTCTATCGGTATTACCGAAAGGGCGGTTGAAGAGGCTTTTAAATCCCTCAGCCTCGGAATCACAATGAGGGGGGCAATGCTCATGGACATAGAGGGAGTAAGGCTTGAGCCGGACCTCCTCCGGGGTGTGAGGGTCACGCGGATGGGGATAACAGAAAATGCAGATTCAATCCTGTCCAAAAAATTGAGCAGGCTGGACCTTAACAATAATACTGTAAAAGAAGCGCTGATTCTGGCAAGCAAGGTAAACCGCCATCCGATGATTTTGGGCGAACTCTGCATCTCAGATGACCCTGACTATACAACAGGATATATTGCCGGCCGCGCCTTCGGCTATATAAGACTGCCGCATATTAAAAGACGCGGGCTGTCTTATGGAGGAAGGGCCTTTTTTATCACCGGCGGCGAATTAAAAGGTTTAATTGAATACCTTCAGCAAACCCCTGTCATAATCAGCAGGATTAATAACTGCAGGGGCAAGGTGAACACAGAGGAAATACTCCGGAAGAAAAAATGAATTATCAGCCTCTTAATGTCCGGCTTATTGCCAACCCTATCGCAGGCAGAGGAGCGCCCGGGTCAATAAAAAGGGCAGTGGATCTGCTTAAAGATAAAGTATCGCTTTCTACATTTATCACTCAAAAAAAAGGCGATGCGGAAAGTTTTGCAAGGCAAATTAGTTCGGAGTTCGCCATAAAATCCCTCCCTCCCACCTTTTTTAAAGGGGGGCAAGTGGGGATTTTAATAATTGTTGCAGGCGGCGACGGGACGATTAATGAAGTGATTAACGGCTTGCTTGCATCAGGCATCTCAGATGTCATGCCTCCTGTTGCTCTGCTTCCGTTTGGCACGACCAATGTTTTAGCAAAGGAGCTCGGCATACCTGAGGACATTGAACAGTCGCTTCAATTGGCATTAGCAGGCTCTTCAAAAAAAATATCACTCGGCAGGATAGTTATTACCCGTGATTCTTCGCCTGTCACCCGTTATTTCTGTTTAATGGCAGGCATAGGTTTTGACGGCGCGGCGGTTCATGGAGTCAAAGACGGCATAAAAAAAATATCAGGGAAGGGCGCTTATATCCTTTCGGGAATCAGCCATTTGGCAAAATACAGCCCCCCTTTAATTAAAGTAAAAACATCTACCGGCCTGCTTACAGGTTATACGGCAGTTGTGGGAAAGGCCAGGTGTTACGGCGGATATTTCAGTGTGACTCCTAAGGCGTCAATTACTGAGCCGAAGATTGACCTTTGTCTTTTCGGAGGGAAGACAAGAAGAGATTTGATAAGGTTTGTTAACGGGGTCGTCAGTAAGAATCATCTGAATTTTAGTGATGTTTTTTACGGCAAATTTACTGAAATGGAGATTGTCTCTGACAGAGAGGTCCATGTCCAGACAGACGGCGATTATTTCGGGACGCTGCCGCTGAAAATTGATGTGGTCCAAGATGCGCTCAGCGTTGTCTGGTGAAAAAGCCTGTTTCAACGTAAAAGTTTGTCATACCCGCGAAAGCGGGTATCCAGAATCATATTGAAAAGACTGGATTCCCGTTTTCACGGGTATGACGGATAAAGGCATAGAAAGTTTTTCAACAAGCCTGTCTTCCCTTGACAAGTTCTACTGTAAAGATTAATCTTTATGCGTTAATTGCAGCAGGCAATGACTGATTTTTAAAACCCGTAAGAGGTATCAGTGAGAAAATCGCCGGCAATGGTATCATTGTTTTTACTATTGATGCTGTTTTTCTTTGCGTATAAAGAAGTCATTGCAAAAGTTGACCATAGTCTTTATAACTCACCAAAGGAATGTCTTAACTGTCATCCGAGGTCAGTTCCCACGCATAAGCTTGCAGTGCCTGAAAATATGAAAGAGAATCTGCCGCTTGATTCAAACGGCAGGATGGCCTGCATGACATGCCATATCTGCAAAGGTGAAGTGTGCATCCTCAGGAAAAACACGCGTGAATTATGCACGGCCTGTCATGACTGCACTCAGGGAATGGCTTGCATGATAGGCGTTGTGCACATGGGGAGTTCTTCTAAAATTGAAGATCTTGTGCACAACTGTCTTGCCTGTCATGACGGTGTTATGGGAAATCGCAATGTGAATGTGCCGGGAGATCATGCCGTTGATATATTTTATATACAGAGCAAAAATTTTAAAACCTTAATAGACAAGCGTGTGATATTTGTTGACGGAAAAGTGGGCAATTATTCTGAATTCAGACGCTATGCGGTTTCTGCCGCAGTTCTCTTGACAAGACAGATTGTCATACCCGCGAAAGCGGGTATCCAGTTCAAATTAAAAGATATGGATTCCCGCTTAAGACACGCGGGAATGACAACAAAGGCAATTATTCTGAATTCAGACGCTATGCGGTTTCTGCCGCAGTTCTCTTGACAAGGATACTGAAATTTCTTTAATATCATCGTATCTCATATTTTTCAACTTTTAACTTTTAACTTTTAACTCTGCACTCTTAACTGTCTTTTCAATAGGCGCGTAGCTCAGTGGGAGAGCGCTTCCTTGACACGGAAGAGGGCAGGGGTTCGATACCCCTCGTGCCTACCATATAACATTATGGCAAAGCAGAATTGCTGGGAATTTTTGAAATGCGGCAGGGAGCCGGGCGGTAAAAACACTGACATATACGGTGTATGCTCTGCGGCGACGTTTACTGATGCGGACGGTTTCTGCGGCGGAAAAAACGGCGGAAGGGCGTGCGTATATATCACAGGCACATTCTGTCCGGAGCTTCTTACAAAAACGCACACGGAAAAATTTAAGCATTGTGAAAATTGTGATTTTTATAAATTGCTGCGAATAGAACACAAAGAAGAGATGTCTGTTCTTGCGTTTGACCATTATATCAGGAAAAAACGAAAATGACTTGATGAAAACACCGGCGATGACGGCATCCGGCGGTGCTACTGCTGTTTTCGCAGGATGTCTATTGCGTAGTCGTAAATGCTCTTAAAAAAGTCAAAAGATGTGCTGTCTGAAACCTTTTCTATCTGACCGCCTACAATATATCCGCCGCTATCTTTAATGCAGTGCCTGATAATCACATTAAAAGAAACTTCTTTGCTAATTATATGCGACGTAACAAGTATACATTCCTTTACAGAGTTAGTTTCTAACGGAAAGAGTGATTTAAACCGCAAACCGCTCCGGCTGAAGTTTAAGAGAGTTACCTGGTTATAGACGCCGAAAGTATTTATTTTGAGCGCTAAGTATTGCTTATAAATTTCAGGCAGGGGAAATCTCATTTCCGACCGCTTTTCTGCTTCATGGTTTAACTCGGATGCTGAAATGAGTGTTTTTAGGTCATTGGCGATTTGCAGGAATTTAATCCAGTCAATTAACTCCTGCGTTTCTTTTAAGGCTAAGTCAAGGCGTTCAACGATGTCTTCCTTAAGGTTTTCCTTAAGCGCTATTTCAACAACTGACGAAATACCGAATACCTTGTTTATGACCATGTCGGCGATGCACGCAATCTGCTTTTTGTTGTTGATAAAACAATTGCTGACATCATCCCCGCATATCTGCCTGCACCGTTCCTTCATCTATATATAATAGCAGAATGTATTAAAAAATTTAAAAACTCTGGAATATTAGGGGGTTGTTCTGGTATACTTTCTTGAAAATAAAGTTAAGAGTTAAAAGTTAAGAGTTAAGAATGGAGGTTTTGGCATCATAGAAAAATTGGGAAAAGACAACGAAGCGCTTGAGGTTTACCGCCACAGCACATCCCACATAATGGCTCATGCCGTAAAGGAAATTTATCCTGATGCAAAATTCGCCATAGGACCTTCTACGGCTGAGGGCTTTTATTATGATTTTGACTGTCCGGCGCCGATTACCGAAGAAGACCTGAAAAAAATTGAAGAAAAAATGAAGGAAATTATTAAGGCCAACAGGCCTTTTTTGCGGAAAGAGATTTCAAGGGCTGAGGCAATCGCACTTTTTAAAAATCTCGGCGAGCCTTACAAGGTTGAACTTCTTGAGGAAATTCAAGATGAGACTGTTTCCGTGTACGAAGAGGGAGGTTTCACGGACCTCTGCCGCGGGCCTCACTTAAAGTCAACAAAAGAGGTTAAGGCTTTCAAACTCCTCTCTGTGGCCGGAGCATACTGGCGCGGGGATGAGAAGAATAAAATGCTTCAGAGGATTTACGGTACGGCATTTTTTGACAAGGATGCGCTGAAAACATATCTTGATTTTCTTGAAGAGGTGAAAAGAAGAGACCACAGAAGGCTTGGAAAAGAACTG
Source organism: Nitrospirota bacterium (assembly GCA_016207865.1). Taxonomy (GTDB): domain Bacteria; phylum Nitrospirota; class Thermodesulfovibrionia; order UBA6902; family DSMQ01; genus JACRGX01. The sequence continues at coordinate 16,802 of JACQZD010000015.1, read as the reverse complement.
GACCTCTTCAGCATCAACGACGACATCGGCGCCGGGCTTGTGCTCTGGCACCCGAAGGGAGCCGCAATCAGGAGGATTATTGAAAATTTCTGGACTGATGAGCACCAGAAAGCCGGTTATAAAATCCTGTACACGCCGCATATGGCAAAACTGGACCTGTGGAGAAAAACCGGGCATCTGGATTTCTATTCTGAAAACATGTATTCGCCAATGGAGATTGAAGGACTGGAGTATGAGATAAAGCCGATGAATTGCCCTTTTCACATCTCAATCTACAAAAGCCGCCTGAGAAGTTACAGGGATCTTCCCATCAGGTTTGCGGAGCTTGGAACGGTTTACAGGTATGAGCGCTCAGGCGTGCTTCACGGGCTCCTGAGGGTGAGGGGGTTTACGCAGGACGATGCGCATATCTTCTGCAGTGAAGACCAGATTGAGGATGAGGTGCTCCGAGTATTGGATTTCACAATTTTTATCCTGAAGACGTTTGGCTTCAATGAATATGATATTTATCTTTCAACGCGGCCTGAAAAATATGTCGGCTCTCTGGAAATTTGGGAAAGGGCTACAAATGCGCTTAAAGACTCCTTACAGCACAAAGGGCTTCAATACAGCGTGGACCCGGGTGAAGGGGTTTTTTACGGGCCTAAGATTGATATAAAGGTTAAAGACTGCCTCGGCAGGCCGTGGCAGTGCAGTACGATTCAGGTGGATTTTAATATCCCTGAAAGACTTGATGTGACTTACAGGGGTGCGGATAATAAGGATTCCAGGCCGATAATGGTGCACCGGGCGCTGATGGGCTCCCTTGAAAGGTTTTTCGGCATACTGATTGAGCACCATGCAGGGATATTTCCGCTGTGGCTGGCCCCGGTTCAGCTTTGCGTATTGAGCATCTCCGAGCGTCAGGCTGAATATGCAAAAAGCGTTGCCGAATTATTTCAGAAAGACGGCTTCAGGGTTGAATTAAATACGGAGAATGAAAAGATCGGCTATAAGATACGGGAGGCGGCTCTTTCAAAAATTCCGTATTTATGTATAATAGGAGATAAAGAAATGGCAGATGGAACGGTAAATGCCAGAAAAAGAAACGGGGAAAATTTAGGTGAAATGCCCCTTGAAAAACTAAAATCAATCCTCAGGGATGAGACAGCAGACAGGAGGTAATTTATAAAAGGACTAAGAGTAAACGAAGGAATCAGGGCGAGGGAAGTCAGGGTAATAGGACACGATGGCGCGCAGTTGGGAATTCTTCCGATAAGGGAGGCAATAAATATTGCCGCGGAGCATGACCTGGACCTGATTGAGGTGGCTCCCGGGGCGGCTCCTCCGGTGTGTAAGATAATGGATTACGGCAAGTACCGTTATCAGATGAGCAAGAAACACTCAACCAAGCACAAGACAATCGTGGTTAAGGAAGTAAAGATGAGGCCGCAGATTAATGAACATGACCTTGATTTAAAGATAAGAAATATAAAGCGTTTTATAGAAGAAGGCAATAAGGCAAAGGTAACAATCTTCTTCAGGGGCAGGGAAATAGTACATGCCTCGCTGTCAAGAAAGTTTTTTGATAAAATTATTCAGGAGATTTCCGGGATGGCTAATATTGAGCAGTCAGCCAGATTAGAAGGCAACCACATGACAATGGTGCTTTCGCCTAAAACAGGTTAAGTAGGGAATATTAATTCAGGGGGAAAACAGGATGCCAAAATTAAAAACACACAAAGGCGCGGCAAAGAGATTCAAGCTGACCAAGAAAGGCAAGATAAAGCGGGGTAAAGCCTTCAGGAGCCACCTCCTTACAGGAAAGCCTTCAAAGAGAACAAAGCAGCTAAGAAAAAGAGGGTTGATTGATAAAGCCGATTGTGCTAATATTAAAAGATTGCTGCCGTACGGGTAATAAAAAATAAGTTAAGAGTTAAGAGTGTAGAGTTATGTCAATATGTTTTAACTTTTCACTTTTTAATTTTAACTTTTAACTTTTTCAGGGAGGATAGATGCCAAGGGCAAAAGGTGGTTTTAAAACAAGAAGAAGAAGGAAGAAGATACTCAAGCTGGCAACGGGTTATTACGGCGCCAAAAGCCGTCTTTACAGAATCGCTACGGAAGCTGTTGACAAAGCGCTTCAGTATGCCTATAAAGACAGAAAGGTAAAGAAGAGAGATTTTCGCTCATTGTGGATTATAAGGATTAATGCCGCTGTCAGGGCGCTTGGCATGACATACAGCCAGTTTATGAAGGACCTGTCAAAGGCAGGCATAAAGCTCAACAGAAAAACACTCGCAGACATAGCCTTGACTGACCCGAAGGCCTTCAGCGAGCTTTGTGAAACCATAAAAAGCAAGGCTGTAAGCGGTTAGTTGTTGGCGGTTAGTTTTCTGCCAAATGCTGACTGCTAACCGCTGATCGCTATATATGATTGAAGACATTCTCTCCATAAAAGACCTCGCCAGGGAAGAAATAAAAAAAGCAAAAGACTCAAAGACCGTTCAGGCTGTCAGGGTAAAATTTTTAGGGAAAAAAGGAATTCTCACCGGAAAGCTGAAGTCTCTGAGCTCTATTCCTAACGAACATCGTCCCGAGTACGGCCGGGTCCTCAATGAGGTCAAAACTGAAATAGAAGCCATTCTTAAAAAACAGGAAGAATTTTTTAAAAGCGCTGAACTGCAAAACAGCCTTAAAGCCAACCGTATTGATGTGACAGTTCCCGGGTATTGCATTCCTTGCGGACACCGGCATCCCACAAGCAGGGTGCTTGATGAGATTGTAGATGTCTTTTTGTCCTTGGGGTTCAGGATAGAAGAGGGGCCTGAGGTGGAACTGGATTATTACAATTTTGAAGCCCTTAATATGCCCAAGGACCACCCGGCAAGAGATATGCAGGACACGTTTTATATCAATGAAGATGTCGTTTTAAGAACTCATACGTCGCCGGTTCAGGTGCATGTGATGAAGAAAAACCGCCCGCCGCTCAGAGTCATCGCACCGGGCAAGGTATACAGGTGCGACGCGGATGTAAGCCATACTCCGATGTTCCAGCAGATAGAAGGGTTTATGGTTGACAGCCATATCACAATGAGCGACCTCAAGGGCGTTTTGGAAGTGTTCATTCATCAGATATTCGGCCCTAAAACACCGGTAAGATTCAGGCCGAGCTTTTTCCCTTTTACAGAGCCGTCGGCGGAAATTGATATCGGCTGCGTTATATGCGGCGGAACAGGATGCAGGGTTTGCAAGAACACCGGCTGGATTGAAATTTTGGGCGCCGGCATGATTAACCCGAGGGTGTTTGAAATGGTTGGATATGACCCTGAAGCATACACCGGCTTTGCATTCGGCATGGGAATAGAAAGGATTACAATGCTCAAATACGGCATTGATGACATAAGATTGTTTTTTGAAAATGACAAGAGATTTTTGGAGCAATTTTAAAAAACAGTTATTCGTTATTTGTTATTAGTTATTCGAGTAACATATAACATATAACTAATAACATATAACTAATAACTAATAACATCTTCCGGAGTTTATATGAAGGCGTCAATTAACTGGCTTAAGGAATTTGTTGAGTTTTCCCTTACACCGCAGGAAATAGCGGAAACCCTTACTATGTCAGGACTGGAAGTTGAGGGAATGGAGGAGACGGAGAATGATACCCTGCTGGAAGTCAATGTCCCTCCGAACAGGCCCGACTGTCTGAGCATAAACGGCCTTGCGCGTGAAATATCCGCTGTCTTAGGACTGACGTTAAAGCAATCTCGCATATCTGTTTCTGAGAGCGAAACAGTAGAGCGTCCTGCAGTAGAAATTAAAGACCCGGGGCTTTGCATGCGGTATTCCGCGAGGATAATCCGCGGAGTCAGGATTGCGCCGGCGCCTCAGAGAATTTCCCAAAGGCTTGAATTGCATGGGATAAGGGCGAAAAATAATGTTGTGGATATTACTAATTATGTTCTCTTGGAAATGGGGCATCCCCTTCATGCCTTTGACCTTGATAAACTTTCCGGCGGCCGTATTGTCGTCAAGCAAGCCGGCAGTACAGATAAATTTCTCAGTCTTGATAATGATGAAAAGACTTTAAGCAGTGAAACGCTTTTGATCTGGGATAAGGAGAAGCCTGTTGCAATAGCAGGCGTCATGGGCGGACTTGATACAGAGGTTGCCGGAGATACGGTAAATATACTTCTTGAAAGCGCCTGTTTTAATCCTGTGTCAGTCAGAAGGACTTCAAAGAGGCTTAATCTCAGCACGGAATCTTCGTACAGATTTGAAAGAGGCGCGGATATAGAGGGACTCATAAAGGCCTTAGACAGAGCCGCTCATCTTATTGCGGAGATTGCCGGCGGAAAAATATCAGCGCTTGCCGACAATTATCCTGCCCCTTTCAAACCCGTACAGATCCCATTTAAATTTTCAAAGATAAATGCAGTTTTGGGGATTGACATCAACCCGCAGATAGCAGAGGAATTGCTTACCCGGCTCGGATTTAAAATAAAGAGGGAAGGGGACAGGCATACGGTAGTCCCTCCATGTTACAGACAGGATATCCGGCGCGATATTGATGTGATAGAAGAGATAGCGAGGCTTTACGGCTATGACAAAATTCCCGCCTCACTGCCTTCAATTAGAATTCAGTCAGAGCTTCCTGCCATGCGGAATCTCCTCAGGACTGTTACGGAGTCTTTGAGGAGATCAGGATATTCGGAGGCCATCAACTTCAGTTTTTTAAATCCTTCGGCTCTTGATAAATTGATGCTTTCACCGGAGGATGCGAGAAGGAACCTGATTAAAATAAAAAATCCATTAAAGAACGAGGATGAGGCTCTCCGCACTACGCTTATTCCCGCCCTGCTTGAAAATGTCAGATTAAACTTGAGCCGCGGTGAAAAGTCGCTCAGGTTGTTTGAACTTTCAAAGGTGTTTTTACACTCAGGGCAAAAACTTCCCGCAGAGCCGCTGCGTTTATCCGCGGTCTATTTAAAAGGAGCGGATTCTCTATCTCTGTGGCAGGGGAAGCATGACGGATTTTATGATTTAAAGGGAGCGCTGGAAGGTCTTTTCGCTGAACTAAGGATAGAGGATTATTCTTTTGCCTCGGAGGGATTCCGCGAGCCGTATCTTCATCCCGGGAAATCCTGCGTTGTCAGAGCCTGCAAAATAGATATTGGCACAATAGGCGCTCTTCACCCTGCCGCAGCACAGGCCTTTGACATTTCAGGAGAAATATATTTGCTTGAGCTTGATGCGGAAAAACTTTTGCTTAATATCCCCGCAGGAGTTACATACAGGCCGCTGCCTAAATATCCCTATGTTGAAAGGGATATGGCAATTGTCGTTTCAACTGAAATTAAATCGGCCGACGTCAGCGCGGCTATATTAAACGCCGAGCCGGATATGATTGAGTCTGTCAGCCTGTTTGATATTTATACGGGCGCCCATATTCCCGGAGGGAAAAAGAGCCTGGCCTTTGCCATACGTTACAGGGCGGGGGACAGGACGTTTACCGACAGCGAAGTGGACCTGATGCACACAAAGATAATCAAGCAGTTGGCAGATTCATTCAGTGCGGAACTGCGCAGTTAAGCGCTTTCCAGCGGCGTTAATTCAACTTTTATTTTCTGCACTGTGTCATGCACCCGCGATTCATAAAAAGTTCTCAAGATATTATTTATCTCCGGATGTATTCTTATAAGCTCCTGCAGGACCTCCTCTTTAATCTCTATAACCTCCGAGTCAGTTGAGGCCGTGACGCTTGCAGTTCTCGGCCTGCCGGTAAGAAATGCAATTTCGCCGAAAACATCTCCCTCGGAAAGCATCCCGATATCAATTGTCTTGCCCAAGACTCCGGTTGAAACTTTTAAACTGCCTTTTTTTACTGCGTAGAGTGACTTTCCGGTATCGCCTTCATTTACTACGATGCCGCCCGGCTGATAAAGGTGTCTTTCAATTTTTGAATTAAGCTCCGCAATTTCAGAGGGGGACAGGGAAGCAAAAAGCGAGATTTCCACAGGAGGCGCAGATTTGACAGTCTTCTTTTTCAATGCGGCGGTTTTTTCTTCCTGGACGGCTTCATTGATTTTACAGACTGCAAAATCATTATCAGGGGCAATCCTGAGCACCATCTTATAAAGCGCAACCGCCTTGCTTTTAAATCCTTGTTCTTCAAGGATGTCTGCTGCGGCACAGTAAGATGAAACAGCCTTGGAGGTATCAGTCATTTTCTGATAAATATCACCCATTTTTAAAAGCACCATGGGGTTTTGAGGTTCAATGACTTTAAGCTGAAGCAGGATTCCCAAGGCCTGGGGAAATAGTTCTTTGTTCTGATTTTCAAAGAATAAATTCCACAGTTTTTCCTTAGTCTCCATCGCTCCTTTTATCCGCGCGTTTCTCAGATGATTGTTTGTATTTTACAGTAAAAAATCTATATAATCAATTTATGAAAACACCCGGGACGATTCTGTCCGACCCAGTCAATAAATGGATTTTTTCAACTGCCGGCACGCAGGTTTTTCTTGTAGGCGGATACATCCGCGATTTACTGAGAGGCATAACATCAAAAGACAAGGATTTCGTACTGCACGGCAGCGCGGAAAATATTGCGCGGGAAACTGCCGGTAAATTCAGCGGGACCTTTATCGCATTAAAGCCGGAAATGACATACCGGGTAGTTTTGAAAAACAGAGAAATCCTGGATTTCTCAAACCTGCAGGGCGCAATAAATGCAGACTTAAAGAGACGGGACTTTACAGCTAATGCAATTGCATGGTCGCCCGTATCGGGCATTATTGACCCGTTTGGCGGAAGAAAGGACATTAACGAACGCATTATTAAGGCCGTGAGAATGAAAAACCTTTCAGACGACCCGTTAAGAATTATAAGGGCGTACAGGCTTGCCTCAGAGTTGAATTTTAAGATTGAACCGGATACGAGGAGAAACCTGAAACATTACAGAAACGGTCTGGCTAAAGTGGCGGCTGAGAGGATAACCGAGGAAATTTTTAAAATTCTCAGGAATAACAATGCAGTTAAATGCCTCAATGAATGCCGCAAAGACAAAGTCCTGGAAAAAGTATTGCACGCAGACAGCCGGCCGGCAAATATGAAACTGCTTGCCGGGTTTGATGTTTATCTAAAGAATGCTTCTAAAAAAACCAGGGAACTGCTGGGCGGGGAAATAAGCCAGGGGCTTGACAGGGCAGGGTTAATAAGGCTGGCCCTGCTTTTGCCGGACCATGACGATGCGGTTGAGAAGACACGCCTGAGGGTAAGCAGGGCTGTCAGAAAGGCGCTGGGAGAAATCCGCTGCGGATATTCAGCGGCCCCTGCAGCACGGGAGAGAATCTCCAGAGACATTCTTTTTAAAATCTTTAAGGCCTCAGGCGGCAGGGTCTTCGAGGTATGCATCCTTTTATCTTTGATAAAAGGATATAACAGAAAAACGCTTTTAGGCAGGGCGGATGAATATCTGAGGGTAAAAAATAAAGTTCTGTTAAACGGCAATGCCCTACAAAAAATATTAAAAATATACCGCGGCAGGAAGATTGGGGAAATGCTGTCAGCGGTTCAGAAGGCTCAATTCAAAGGCAAAATAAAGACACGCGCAGGGGCTAAGAAATGGCTCCTGCAAAATTTGAATACCGGATACACTTCTGAAGAGGCTGTTGGAAAGAGCTGCGAGACCCTGCTGGCTTACGAAGACGGCTCGGGGATAAGGCTTCAGCCCTATGAATATCCTTTAAATCTCTGCCTTCAATCCATGAAGACGGTTGTTAAATACCTTTTTCTCAAAGATAAAAATAATGAGAAGAAACGCATTGAGGAGAAATCAAGTCCTGTTCTCAGAAAAGGTAAAATAATCGGCGCTGTTTCCGTCCTGAGAAACAATGAAAGGGTGTTTGCTGAAGTGGAAACCAATATGCGGAGGGAGAGAAAAAACAGGCTGATACCGATATGCGCCTGGTGCAAAAAAATCAGGATTGATGAAAATTCATGGGAGCAGATAGAAAAGCGCCTGACTGATGAAGGATTCGGCGTTTTTACGCACGGCATGTGTCCTGACTGTGCGGACAAAATTTTTGAGAAAAAGGTTTATCTTGAAAGCTATCAAAATATCTGCAAGGCCATCAGCGCAAGCCTCTCTCTTGATGAGGTGTTGAATCTGATTGTGACAAATGCCGTTAAGGTAATGAATGTCAAGGCCAGCATGCTAAGGCTTCTTAACAAGGAGACGCAGAAACTTGAAGTTGCCGCCAGCCACGGCCTGAGCCCCGGATATATAAACAAAGGGCCTGTAGCCTATGATAAAAGCATTGACGATGCCTTGTCAGGCAAGGCGGTTTCCATCTACGATATTACATCAGACAGCAATGCAAGATACCGTGAAGAGGCAGAGTCAGAAGGCATAAGGAGTATTTTATCCATACCCGTAAAATTCAAAAAAGAAGTAATCGGGGTGTTAAGGATGTACACTGCCGAGCCTGTAAAATACAGTGATGAAGATTTAAAGTTTATGGCTGCAATTGCCGAGCAGGCTGCCATAGGCATTATAAATGCGAGGAAGTTTGAGACTACAGTTTCGCGTGCAAGGGAATATCTGCGTGTATTTGAACAGGTCACTAAGGCAGTCAGTTCATCCCTCAGGTTTAGTGAAGTCCTTAATATGATAGTAAAAAAGCTCCCTGAGGTAATGAAGCTCAAGGCAGCCACTATCCGGCTTTTGGACAACTCAGGGAAGAAGCTTGAGCTTGTCGCTGCGTCAGGGCTCAGCGAAAAATACCTAAAAAGAGGTCCTGTTGATTTTGAGGAAAACATAAAAGAAGCCCTCCAGACCAAGCCCGTAGCCATTTATGACGTAGCCACTGACCCGAGGGTACATTACAAGAAAGAGGCAAGCGAAGAGGGGATAGAGAGTATACTTACCCTTCCTATTTCTGCAAAGGGGAGCGTTATAGGCGTTTTGAGGCTGTTAACTGACACGCCAAGGCAGTTTTCAGAAGAAGATATCACTTTTTCCGCCTCTCTTGCCGAAGTCTGCGGCATTGCTATTGAAAATGCCCGGATTTACGAGAAACTGCAAAAGGGGTAAGAGATAGCATCACAACCCACCATCTCTTAGAAAACACTTACTAAGTGGTTGTCATTCCGGCTTGTCCGGAATCTTTCCTAAAGGATTCCCGTCGCGCGGAGCCTGTCCCGACTTGTTCGAGGCTTGCGGGAATGACATTCATATAGTTAATTAACCTTGCTTAATATTCTCTAATTTTACATAATATATCTTATCAGACATAGGCTATTCACGGCTAATGTTTAAAAGGTGTGATTATCAAGGGTGCTGCCCCCTTCCAATTGGCTTGCAATAAGGCTCTTTCAAGGATTGCATAATTTTTAGGCAGGTTTAAAAAATAAAAAAAATCAAAATGTTAGGTGTATTGATAATGCTGATGTAATGGTAAGGTGAGTAACTCTGACTGTGTAAAAGAAACTGCCTTAACCTGTATTCTTTTGCCGACAGTCAGGTTGTCCCCCTCAATCAAAACCTTGAGGTAATTATCTGATGTACCATAATAAAAACCAGATGTTTGTGACTTATTCTCAACTATTACATCAAGTATCTCGCCTAAGTGCCTTGTCGTATATATATTTTTCTTGATTTCAGCAAGTTTTATAACTGTTGCCATCCGTTTGCGCTTAACTGCGCTGTCAATATGTCCGGGCATTGCTTCGGCAGCGGTTCCTTTTCGCTTTGAATACGGAAAAACATGAATATAACTCAACGGCAGTTCAGTGAGTATTTTTTCGGTATCTTTAAAATCCTTTTCAGTTTCTCCGGGAAAGCCAACAATCACGTCCGTTCCAATTGAAATCTGCGGGCAGGTTGCAGCAATGCAGTTAACAATATCCTTGAAGAAAGCGGCGCTATATCTTCTATTCATCAATTTCAGTACATTATCAGAGCCGCTTTGAAGCGGAATATGAATGTGATGACAGACGGATTTTGAATTAATCAGCGATAATAATTCTTTTTTAAATTCCTGTGGCTCAATTGAACTCAGCCTTATTCGCACAGAGGAATATTTCTTTACAATATTATCCACAATTTCCACTAATGAAATTTTTGGGTGCAAATCCATTCCGTAATTTCCAATATGAACTCCGGTCAAAACTATTTCCTCAAAACCATCGGCAGCAAGCATCTGAACTGAATGCAAAACATCTTCACTGCTTAAACTTCGGCTTTTTCCCCTTGCCATAGGAACAGCGCAATACGAACAGGAAAAATTACATCCGTCCTGTATCTTAAGGAAGGCCCTCGCCCTGCGGGAAAAATATGGCTGTAATGCAAGCGGTGGATAAGCTGAATTATCTGACAGCGCCGGCGCATTTAAGCCTGCCGGCAGTTTATCAATATATTCAGGCAGTTTTTCCTTTAATGAATTTCCAAGTATCAGGCTTACTCCTGCTATCCCGGACAGCTCATCTTGCCGTAACTGAGCGTAACAGCCTGTGGCAATTACTTTTGCCCCGGTCCTGACCGCCTTTCTGATCAACTGTCTTGACTGATAATCACTCTTTGCAGTAACTGTACAGGTGTTGATTATACATACATCAGGGCTTGAGTTCCCAATAAGCGGAATGACTTCATGCCCCTGCCCTCTTAATATATCTTCAATTGAGGCGCTCTCAGCCTGATTTACCTTACAGCCCAATGTTGATATGGAAACTTTCATGAGATTTTTCCAATGAACTACCTCGCAGTTCCGACATTTCGGGGCGAGGTATCTAACTCGTCATTCCGGCTTGTCCGGAATCTTTCCCAAACTATTTCCGACGCGCGCAGCCTGTCCCGACTTGTTCGGGGCTTGCGGGAATGACAAGCACAGTCATAAAAATATATTTACTTTTTAATAATCATGATATATAATAATTTTAAATTAATCAATGCATAATATTTTTGTTAATATTTGGTAGCTGGGGGGGCTTAAGTGTCCGCTGTCTTGAGAAACGCCTTAAAAAAGACAGGTGTCATTCTCATTTTATTGTGTGTAATTTCCTGCGCTTCTTCACAGATGCAAAAGCGATCAGTAAATAATTCTTCCGGCAGTCCTGTATCTATTGAAGCCCTGATGGATGCTATTGTCTTCAAAGACATTAAGACGCTCAGGTCTGAAGTTGCCGTAAGAACCTTCAAAGACAATGAGCTTATAGGCCAGTTTGAAGGCATACTGGCCTTTATGTCTCCCGATGCATTGAATTTACGCATTTTCAGCTCTATGGGTAATAATTTAATGGAAACAACAATGTCAAACGGAATTGTTCAGGCATATGTTCCGAATACGAATGTGCTTTTTGAGGGGAAACTCCCGATTGTTTCGCTTAATGACCTTCCAGAGGAGGATCATATTTTCAGATTTGAAGAATTGGAAGACAGATACCTCCTTTATGTATTTAAAACCGATGACGGGGTTGTTGAGCTTGCAAGTAAGTATTTTTTTGAGAAAAACACACTTTTAAACACCTCTATTTATACTTATATGGGCGGAATGCAATACATGGAGATGAGATTTTCAGATTTCTCCGGAAAAATTCCAGGAAAAATGAACATAGTTTTTCACCCGTCATCCGTGCTGGAAATAACTATAAAAAATCCGATTCTGAATACAGCAATACCCGCAAATTATTTTAAACCGATGAAACACGAAAATAAGACAGTAAAAACTATTAGATATCCCTTCAGCAATCTTATTTCAAGTCAATAGCGCAAGATATTTTCAGATTTAATCTTCCTTAAGCCTTACTATATCACCGGACTGAAAACCCCTGCCTGAGGAGGGGCTTGCAAGCGATAAATCATTATTATCGCCCATATCATTTCTTGTGACTACAAGCTCTCCCATCTTGGTTTCCGTTACGCCAAGTTTTATTTTGGTTACCGGGTCTATTATTTCTTCACCCGGCCTGTAAACTTGAAGCTTGTCTCCTGTATTGATGCCGGACTTCTGCCCGGCGTTAATGAATATCTGGTCGCCCTTTACATGAGCTATTCTGCCGGCCCATTTTCTCGTTCCGAGCTGTTTCATCATATTAACCATGGCCTTTGTCAGGGCATCCCTGAGCGCTCCGTCGCGCAGGTCCGTATCATATGTTGATCTTGAACCCATTCCTGCCACCTGACTGGTGGTTTTCCTGTAAATACCTGCGCCTGAATCTGCCATTATCTGAACGCCGGTAGTCGTATCAACAACTCTGTAATCAACAGTTACGCGTGCTATCTGTTCCTTCTGCTGATAAAGTATTAGGTCTTTCCCTTCTTCAGCCTCGGAGTAGGCGGTTATGGCTCCGGTAACAAGTGCATTCAGACCGAGTATTTGCCCCATTTTTGCCGCAGTGTCAGGGTTTACCAGGCCTGAAGCGCCGAACTTTTGCTGTTCAAGCACAGACTGGAGGTCCTGCGTCGGGACCACGATAAAACGGCCGGTCTTTTGAAGAATTGTTCCAAGTATGTCAGCCGCCGACTCGCCGATGCCCATGACTTTAGACGGAGTCTTGTTCTGAAAATTGACAACACCGACTCTTAATTTCGGACCTTTGTATGCCTGCACATCTGTTTCTGTCTGCTGTAATTCCTTTGAGGTGTCAGTTACGGTTGTGTCATCTTTCACTGAACCTCTTATAGCCGCCGCGCAGCCGCTTAAATTAACTGCGAATAAAATAGTAATCATCAGCCTGAAAATTTGTTTAAACATGGTATTTTCTCCTTTCAATAGTCATAACTTTTTCCCCTGTCTTTAAATATAACAGTTTCAGGCGGTAAAGAATTTAACAGTTTTAAAATCACTGCCTTGGTTTCCGCATCAAGCGGATTTACTCTCAGGGCCTTCTGAATCACAGTTTCTCCGAGGGTTCTTACAAAAGATTCTTTTATGTCCGAGGTTGATGTGTAAAGTTCAGACCTGCTTTCTTCCGCCTCATTTTGCCATACGACTTCACCTGTTTTTGCATCCACCAGCTGCAGTTTTGCTCTGACGGTTTTATTATTATAGACACCGGTTATAACCTGATTAAAATCTACAAGCGTTACGTAGAAAAGACCGTCAACATCTAACAGTTCGCCAATTTCTTTGGGTGACGGAGCGCCTGTTCCGGGATTGTTGAAATCAAGCTGTCCTCCGAGTGTGATGCCTAATTTATCTCTAAGAACCCCATCAGTTTTTTCAAGGGACCTTGTCTTATAGGACCAGCCTCTGAGCATATGGTTCAAGTCACGCCTTATAAAAACAGGGCCGTCCAGGTCATTTGTATTATTTATTACCGGCAGTACGGCAAGGCGCGCCGACAAATCATTGAGGGTTTCCGGGGCTGTTACACAGCCTGATGCCAAGACTAAGGTAAGTAATAATGCGAATAACTGTGGTTTTCTGTATGGTTTTTGCTGATTCCGGACCATTATTAATATTCCTTGTAGCAAGACCACAGGGAATCTAATGTAAGGATTTTCTTTATCATATTCATCCTGCCTACCGGCAGGCTCGCTATTCATTTACCCATGGCAGTGTTTAATAAAATAGTCGGAAATTAGACAAGATTTCACTTTGTTATTGATGCATATACGACTTCAAAGATAAGATCTCTTTTATGGCTGTATCCGTTAAGCTGACCTGTGAATGTAATGGTGTCGCCCTCTTTAAGGTATTCCGGAGCCCTGCCCGATGTGATGATAGTGACATTATAACCCTTGCTCAAATTTCTTGTGCCGGATTTTATTAAAATTTTAGACTTATTACGCCCGTGCCTGATGTTAACAATCGCACCGGTCCAGCTGACTATCTTTCCGCTGACTGTCTTCCAGTACACTTTTACCTTATCCCTCGCATTCAGGCTATTATCAAGATTTTTTTCAACATCCTCAAATGCAAGGCTGTAGTCAACATTGATTGCCGGAGTCTCTTTAATAGGTATCTCGGGCAATTTTTCAAAGTGTGCGACAACACTCCTTACCATATCGCCGTAGGAAAGCGCATCAGGGCTTTCCTCCTTCAGGATAATACCGACAGATGTCTGGTCTTTAACTGTTTTTATCTCAATCTCACCTGTTGGTATAGTTTCAACATCAAGGACTTCACCGGTTTTTGGATGCCTGATGGCCTTGCCTTCCTTATATACAACGAATTTCATCCCCTGCTTGACCCCTGCCAGATTCCCAACATCAATGGTCGCATTGTTTCCATCTCTGTTTACGATATATCCTACAAGCGGAAAGGCGCGGACAATTTTTTCGCCTATCTGGGAGACAAGGATATCTAAATTAGTATTGCTTGACGCCTTAACTTTTTCTGCAGTAATGATTGACCCGGTCTCTACGCTGATGACGCGTGCGTTAACTTCCGTATATCCGGAAAGTTTTGTGACTGTCCCGGTAACAATGGTCTTCACACCCAAAACCTTTCCCAGCCGCGAGGCGCTTTGCGTATCTATAATGCCGCTTAAGCCTATCTGTTGTTCCTGAAGGATTTTTTCAAGGAGTCTTCTTTCAATGACATCAAATCTTCCAGTTTCCACCAGCGCGGTAATTAACCACTCCCCAACTATCTTCCCCATGTCTGATGTTTCAAACTTTTCACCCTGCATCTGAAAATCCATTACTGCAATTTTAGTTTTCTTAAAATCAGCATATGCCGTTTGAACTGAAAAAGAAAAGATAATAAGAAAAAATAAGAAATTTGTCAGTGTTTTCATGCGGTCTCCGTTGTAATTTGTTTTAAAGTTATATTTACATGTATAGTGTAGCAATATTTTAAGTTAAATTCTATATAATACTAAATGTTAACGTAATTGCAGGGCTTTTACCGGATAGTGCCGGGTTTTGATATTTATGGAAAATGTCAAATATTTCAGATTTCTTGCAGTATTATTTATCGCGGTTATTTTAGTTGCCGCTGAAACATCTGCTCAGGAGGCACAGGGGTTTCAGAATGCAAAAAACCATTGGACTTTTTTGGGAGGTTATGGCATTACGCATCCGGGACTCGGCGATACCCGGACCAGGGTTGAAACTGTTGATTTTATATTGCAATACGGGTATTTTTTATCAGATGAGAAAGGTAAATCATGGTACAGGAGCAGGCATGAACTCCTTATTGAGGTCCCCTTTTATAGGGTAATGCATCCTGAAACTGCGATTATAACAGGGCTGAATTTTCTTGCGTGCTGGAACTTTACCGCCTCAAAAAAAATAATTCCTTATATATCAGCCGGCGGAGGTCCTGTTTATACAAACCTTAATGCCCCTGAGCTTGGCTCGCAGTTTCACGGAAATTATCAGGCCCGCGCAGGGTTTCATTATTTAATTAGCAAGAATATGGCTGTTGATTTTCACTATCGCTTTCACCATATTTCAAACGCAAATACGGCAGACCCTAACAGCCCGCTGAACTCCAGCAAGATGCTTTTCGGCATATCGTATCTTCAATAGATAAACCTGTTTTGACTCAGTGAGGCTCAAATTCTTTTCTGATTTTTAGAAATGCGGGCAGATTTCTAATCATCCTGCAGGTGCTGTGCGGGGATTTAAACATGAGGAGCCAGAATTTGCGTATCCAGTTTTTGCTTGTATAGAATTTCTTTATATATTGTTTGTAAATATTCTCAAGCCGCTCTTTTGATTCTATTCCTTTCGGTATAAAGACAAAGTTTAAACAGTTCATTAATTCCCATTTCTCGTCAAAAAATCCTTCTTCATGAATGGTTTTATAAATCGGGGAGCCGGGGAAAGGCGTAAATTTGGTCATGTTCATATCATCAAGTTCTAATTCTTTAATAAAATCAGTTGTTTTTTTAATGGACGCCTCGGTTTCACCGGGCAGTCCCATCATGAAAAGTCCTTTTACCCGCATGCCGTTTTTCTGAATCTGCTTAACTGTGATTTTCATTTCGTTAAAGTCAACTTTTGATTTATGTCTGGAAAGTATTTCATAGTCTCCGGACTCAATCCCGACGCTGACCATCCAGCAGCCGGCGGCCTTGAGCATTTTCAAAAGGTCCTCATCAATGTGCCCTACCCTTACGGCGCAGTTAAATGTCATTTGCAGGGGTTTTTTCTGAAGTAAAAGGCAGAATTCCTCTATTCTTTTTCGGTGAAAAGTAAATAAATCATCATAGAAAAAAATGTGTCTTATTTTGAATTCTTTTTTAAGAAAAGCCATGTGCTCATAGAGATATCCGGCGGAGTTAAACCTGAAACTTTTTCGAAAAACAGAACGGTCGCAGTATGAGCACTGATAGGGACAGCCGCGGCTTGAGATAATTGTTGCGCATGGGGAGCGTGGGTAGTTAAAAAGCGGCGGATGATAAAATTCAGGAAATCCTTCAAGTTTTCCGTATGCCGGGAAAGGGAGGCTGTCAAGCTCGCATAAATTGGTTCTGAATCCATTGGAGACAATATCCCTGCCGCTGCGGAAAATCAACCCCTGTATAGCGTCGGGTTTTACCCCCAGGGCAAGCTCTGACATGGCTTTTTCGCCTTCGCCGGTTATCAGAAAATCTATCAGGGGATATTTTTCAAGTATTTCCCCCCTCAATGCCGATACATGAACTCCGCCAAAAACAATCTTGACGTCTGGAACAGCTTTTTTTATCTCCTCGGTATGACGGTATGCATCAAGGAAACTTGATGTTGTTGCGGTAAATCCGATGATATCGGGTCTGGAAGAAAGCGCGTGCCTGATAATCTGTTCGGT
Source organism: Nitrospirota bacterium (assembly GCA_016207865.1). GTDB lineage: Bacteria > Nitrospirota > Thermodesulfovibrionia > UBA6902 > DSMQ01 > JACRGX01. The sequence goes on along the minus strand of JACQZD010000015.1, from coordinate 69 downwards.
TCCGGTATATCTTACCGGACCCAGGCAGTTGAGGATATTTACATCAAATCCCCTCTCTATAAGATAAGC
>JACQZD010000025.1 GCA_016207865.1 Nitrospirota bacterium | reverse complement strand
GTCTTTTATTCTGATGAGCGTTTACGGCTGGATACCGAAGTGGCTTACAATTACTGTTATAAGCAGGGACCTGATTGTGGTGACGGGCTGGCTGATTTTTTATTTTGTCACACATACCGTAAGGGTGGAGCCGAGCCTTGTGGGTAAGGCGGCGAACCTCTGCCAGTTTTTCCTGATAGGGGTTGCGCTGTTATTAATTAATATAAAGGGAAACGCCGAAATGCCTGTATTTTTTATGGTTGCGGCTGCATTTCTGACGGCAGCCTCAGGAATACATTATATTTACAGGGGATTAAAGATTTCCAACAGCGCTGCGGTTAAGAGCGGTTAAATGGATAGTGAAGAGCAATAAATGAGCCTTATAATCAGTCATATAACAGAAGGAAGCCCTGCCCATGAGGCCGGACTTAGGAAGGACGACATTGTTCTGTCTGTCAACGGCAGTCAGGTCAAGGACATTATTGATTACATGTACCATTCAAAAGACGGGATGCTGGATTTGAAAATCCAGAGAGGAGACCGGACTCATCTGGTTAAAATTAAAAAGAAGCAAAAGACCGACCCGGGTTTTGAACTGAAGGTGTTTAGGCCGAAGTCCTGCAGGAATAAATGCTTGTTTTGTTTTATTGACCAGATGCCCAAGGGCCTGAGAAAATCGCTTTACCTTAAGGACGATGATTACAGGATGTCTTTCCTATATGGAAATTATATAACGCTGACAAATCTTCCGTCTGCCGATAAAAAACGCATCTTTGAGCAGACACTCAGTCCTATTTATGTCTCAGTTCACACCACAAACAATGACCTGCGCAGAAAGATATTAGGCAATCCCAAGGCGCCTGATATCCTGGCCGAAATACAGGATTTTGTAAACAATAAAATAAGGCTGCACACGCAGATTGTAATAATTCCGGGGATTAATGACGGGGAGGAACTTTCAAAGACCATAAAGGACCTGTATAAGTTTTATCCTTATATCGCATCAATTGCGGTTGTTCCAGTGGGATTGACAAAACACAGAAAGACACATGTAAAACCTGTTGAAAAGGCAGAGGCTGAAAAAATAATAGAGATGATCAGGCAATTCAGCAAGAGGTTTAAAAAACGCCACGGCGACCCCGTAGTATATGCGGCGGACGAGTTATACATAAAAGCAGGCCTGCCGTTCCCTCCCATCGGAGAATACGGCGACCTTCCTCAGATTGAAAACGGCGTGGGGCTGGTGCCGTCATTTTTAAATTCCATGAAGAGATTGAAAATTCCTAAAAAGATGGAGCCGAGGAAAGTGATTGCAGTTACAGGCGCCGCTTTTGCGCCGTATCTTGAAGAGGCGGCGCAGAAATTCAGCGCCATAGACGGACTCTCACTTGAGATTCTAAAGATAGAAAATAAGTTTTTCGGTCAGACGGTCACTGTGGCGGGACTGCTTACCGGCAAGGATATACTTAAGACGCTGCTCGGGAAGGTAAAAGGCGATTGCCTGTTGATTCCCAATGTTATGCTTGGGGTCAAGGCGGTTGAGCCTACCCCGGAAGGATTATCGAAAGGGATAACCGATGGATGTAAGTGGGAAAACTAAAATAATTGGATTGTTCGGCTTTCCGGTAGAGCACACGCTGTCGCCGGCAATGCATAATGCCGCATTTAAGGCCATGGGACTTGACATGCGCTACCTGCCGTTCAAAGTTTCTCCGCAGGACCTTCCGCATGCTGTCAGGGCAATAAGGGCGCTTAATCTTACCGGCGTAAATGTAACTGTGCCGCATAAGGAAAAAGTGATTTCATTGCTTGATGAGGTTGATAAAGAGGCGCAGTTCATCGGCGCAGTAAATACAATCGTCAATAAAGACGGAAAACTTACCGGCTATAACACAGACGGCAGGGGATTTATGCAGTCGTTGTCTGAGGCGGGAATACAGGTCTGCGGAAAGAAAATTCTGATAATCGGCGCAGGCGGGGCATCGCGCGCAATCAGCTATTATCTCAGTGAAAAAGCAGGAAAATTAGTTTTGTTTGATATAGATAAGAAAAAGGCAGGCAGGTTAATCAGGGATTTAAGAAAAATCCGCAAAAATGTTTTCCCTTTCAACCTTCAACCTTCATCCTTCAACCTTGCATTTAATGAGCTTGACATAATAATCAACGCAACCCCGCTCGGTTTAAAAAAAGGAGACCCGCTGCCTGTCAATATAAATAATCTTCACAAAAAACATATTGTCTGCGATTTAATCTACAGAAGAACTCCGTTTCTTGATAAGGCTTCCAAAAAAGGATGTAAAACCCTCAATGGCCTCGGCATGCTCCTGTGGCAGGGCGTGTTTGCCTTTGAATTGTGGACCGGCAAAAAACCGCCTGTTACAGTGATGCAAAAGGCGCTTAAGTCAGGACTCGCAAAAGCATAACCAATTTTCATACCGGCTTTTATTCTTACGCGCCGGGATAGTTCCCAATCCATTTTACAAAACTGAAATCCTGCTTAAGGCTGTTGAACAGTTTTTTATCTCCTGTGTAGAAAGACATCTGCATGGACTCGGCCAGGGCTATATAAGCGCTGTCATAGGCGCTTTTGCTGTATTTGACAGAGATATCAAAGATGCGGGTTTTTAAGTGCTCAATATCTTTTTTGATAATCTCAATATCAAGCATTTCTTCCATCAGCTCTTTTGCGCGGTTTTTCGGGAAGCGCGCCATTCGTGATGCAACAAGACAGGCATTGATTATTTCATAGGTGATAAGGGACGGCGCATGAAATGTGAGGCTGCCCTTTGCGTAGTCTGCGATAAGCCTTTGCGCCTCGGCATGTCCGTCTTCATCGGAAAAGTATGCCTTCAGTATAACGCCTGAGTCAACTACAATTGTCATGAATTTCTGCTTTCAAGTTCTTTCCGTGACTCCTTGAAAACATCTTTTGCTTTAATGCCGGTTTTACGTAATTCTGAAGAAAATTCAAGCATCTTAAGGTAAGTCCTCAATTTTTTAAGGTCAGTATATTCTTTATATGGCAAAAGAGCCGCGACAGGCTTGCCGTGTCTGGTAATGACTATGTCTTCATTCTTAGCAACGGCATTTTTTATAAGCGATGTGAAATCTTTCTTGCCATCAACTATGGTCACATTTTTAGTTATCATATAAGCACCTATTATGACTATAATATATAGTTATAATTAAAAAAAGTCAAGACAATTTTGCAGAGAACGCCCCCTCTAAATTCTATCCCGCTTATTCCTCCGGCAATGTTTTGCAGAATGAGAGGACGTCGAGCTGATCCTTAAGCCCCAAGAAGAGCAGGGAAATCATCTGAGTTCCCGGATGTCCCCACCGGATTTTGTGCAGGTTTTCCCATGGGTTTTTGTTGGCGGATGTTCCAATATATACTGGTTTTTGCGCATTGCCGGAGTTTATAGCCTTGCCGTCTTCGCCATGGCATTTTATACATGTGGTTAAATATATTCTGGCGCCGTTTGCAGGCTCGCCGATAACTTTTTTTGTTGTGCGGTCAATATAGAGGTCCATGTCTATCTGCCCGAAGGAGACAAAGAGCGCCAGGGCTTCAAGATCACTTTCACCTATCATGTTTTCAAAAGCGTGTGTTTTGTTTTTAAGCACCTTTACTATTTCCACCGGGTCCTGATTGGCATAAGCCCTTATGCCCCCGATGCCTGTATAATGCCCGCCGCTTGAATAAACGCCGGCCCTGCCTTTATAGTCCCATCCGTGACATTCTTTACAGCGCCATGTGTCAGCGCCTTTTATTTTTCCTCCGGCAGGGTAGGCTGGATGCGTCTTATCTACCTTTACCCTGAGCTCTGCGGGCCAGTTGTCGTATAAAACGCCTCCCTTGGCGAGCTGTGCAAATTTCCATCCGGTCAGCTTATCTATCTCGCTGGCAGATGATGATGAAATGATTATTGACAGAATAAAAAGCACTGAACAACAAAGGCAAGACAGGATTATTTTTTTCATTTTATTTCCCCCCGATAGGATAAGGTTATTTGCCGTTATGAAACTATATAAAATTCTGCCGGTACTGTCAAGTGTTTTTAATTTTTACTTCACAGCTTCTATTTTTACCATTGTAATAGAAGGCATGCCGTTTGAATGAGAGGTCAGCGTGTTTATTTTTGCATGGGGAAAGTGCAGAGAGACAAATACTGCGCCTTCCGGAATTTCGTCGGAAACCCTTGCCTTAAGATAAACGCTGGTGCGGCTTGAACTTACTTTTACATGGCTGTTGTCAGCGATGCCGAGTTTCTTGGCATCTTCTTCATTTATCTCAAGAATTGCCTCGGATGCCACCAGGTCCAGTGATTTGGACCGTGAAGACATGCTCCCTGAGTGCTGAAGAATGTCCCTGAGTATCAGGGCCATGGGATAAGTGTCTGATTTTTCGGCAGGGGAGTAATTAATCGGGCTGAAACAAGGTTGAGAATTGAAGGATGAAGGATGAAGGATGAAGGATGAAGTTATTGCCTTAGTAATATCTTCAATGTTTCTTATGCCTGTGTCTTTTCCCATGCTTAAAGCAAGGTCTTTCAATATCCGCCAGTCAGGAAGAGGCTGTTCTGCCGCGTCAATTACTTTTTGCAGCTGCTGGATAAGCCCCTCGGCATTGGTGAAGGTTCCGTCTTTTTCAGCCCAGCTTGACGCAGGCAGGACTACATGCGCTAATTTTGCGGTCTCAGTAAGCGCTATGTCCTGAACAACCAGAAAATCCAAAGAAGTCAACTTATTGATTATACTTGAGGTGTCAGGGAAGTTGAGCGCAGGGTCTTCTCCCATGATATATAACGCCCTGATAGAATCCGGATTGTAAAGCATTTCAAAAATATCTTTTCCTGTGCTTGAATTGTTTAAACCGTTTGAACCGTTCAAAAGGTGATATGCGCCGAAGCTGTTTGAATATTCCGCAGGTATCTGAAGCGAGCCGGGGTCATCGCCGAGCAGTAAGATAAGATTAGCAGCGGCAAGCACGGTATCCATGCCTTTGGTGTTTTCCGAAGCGCTTATTGTGAGGGAAATCATCCTGCTTTTGGCGCGGGCATATGTTTCAGAGGCTGCTGTCAGTTCGGCTTCTGTTAATCCGGTAATCCTGCAGACTTTCTCAGGGGTGTAATCATTTAATAATGTTTGAAGCGCAGAGAAACCTGCAATACCTGATATGGTTTCTTTATTAAAAAGCCCTTGGTCCATAATAATTTTCATTATTCCGTTAAGCAGGGCTATGCCTGTTCCGGGTTTTATCCCGAGTTGCTGAGAGCTGTGTCTTGTAAGTTTTGTCTCCCTGCTGTCGGCAACAATAATCTTTGAACCTTCCCTTTGGGCCTGTAAGATATTCAACCCGAATACCGGATGCGTAACAGTCAGGTCGGATTCCACTATCAGAATGGCTTCTTTATCAAGGGGGGATGTAAGGTTAATGCTGTGGCGTTTTTGACCGAAGGCCGTTTCCCAGGCCTTTTCAACAACCGCATACCCAAAAGCTGCCGATGAGTCAATATTGTTTGAGCCGATAATGTTCTTCATGAATTTTTGCAGCATATGGTTATCTTCATTGGTGCATCTGTGTGGGCCTATGGCGCCTATAGAAGACGGCCCGTGCTGTTCTGAAATGGACCGGAGGTTTTCGCTGATGTAATTCAGCGCCTCAGTCCAGGAAGCCTCTCTAAAAAAGGATGAAGGATGAGGGTTGAGGGATGAATCTTGAGATTGAAACTTGTCTTTTAACTCTAAACTCTTAACTCCTAACTTTGAACTGTTTCTGGGTGTTATTCTAATCAGCGGTGTCTTCAGGCGGTTTTTGCTGTAAATGTAATCAAAGCCGAATCTGCCCCTGCCGCAGAGATTGCCTTTGCTTTGTCCTATGCCTTCTACTCCCCGTGACCTTAATATTTCTCCGTCCCGTATCCCGAGAGTCAGAGTGCAGCCGCAGCCGCAGAACGGGCATATGGTATCTTTTTCTTCAAGGAACCAGGGCCTTGCCTTGAATTTATACGGTTTACTGAGAAGCGCGCCGGTAGGGCATGCATCTATGCACTGCCCGCAGTAATCGCACTCAAGGATTTCGCCGAAAGCAGGCTGGACCACTGTAGGAAATCCCCTGCCGATAAACCCTAAGGCTCCCCGGCCCTGATGCTCATCGCAAAGCCGTACGCATTTGCCGCACAAAATGCATCTGTTTGCGGTTAGCTCTACAAGCGGACCCCTTACATCAGGCGGCGCTTTCTTCCGGTGTCTGATAAAGCGCGCCTCAGGTTTTCCGTAGTCGTATGCAAAGTCCTGAAGGTCGCACTCGCCTGCCTTGTCGCACAGCGGGCAGTCCAGGGGATGGTGCACCAGCATGAGTTCAAGCACGGTCTGACGCGCTTTTCTCAGTTTCGGAGTATCGGTTTTTACCGCCATGCCTGCGGTGACCGGGCTTGAGCATGAAGCAAAAAGCCTCGGCTGACCTTCCACTTCAACAACGCACAACCTGCATGCGCCGTAAGGCTTGAGCCTTCTGTCGTAGCAGAGATTTGGAATCCTGATGCCGTTTTTCAGCGCAGCCTCAAGGATGGTCGTGCCTTCTTCAACTTCAATTGTTTTGCCGTCTATCGTTAAAGTTACCATATCACCTTTTCCCTCGCTGATGCCGGCAGTATCCTGATTGAATTAAACTTACAGGTTTCATAACAACTCCTGCAGCGGACGCAGACCTCCTGCATAATATTGTGAGGCTTTTTCTTTTCCCCTGTAATGGCCTTAGCCGGACAGGCTCTCATGCATGCGCCGCATCCGGTGCAGGTTTTTTCATCAATCATAAAAGTGCAGAGACTGCGGCATACGCCTGCTTTGCACCATTTATCTTTTATATGAGATTCATATTCATCTTTAAAATACCGTATTGTTGTAAGGATGGGATTCGGCGCTGTCTGTCCGAGGCCGCAAAGCGATGCGGCGATAATATCCCGCCCCAGATCCTCAAGTGGTTCTATATCGCTTTCTTTCCCCCTGCCTTCTGTAATATCAATGAGCATATCAAGCAGTATCCTGGTCCCCACCCTGCAAGGCACGCACTTTCCACAGGATTCGTCCGCAGTGAATTCCAGGAAGAATTTTGCAGTGCTGACCATGCAGTTGTTGTCATCCATTACCACCATGCCGCCTGAGCCCATGATAGCTCCTGTTTTTACGACATCTTCATATGTCACAGGGATGTCAATCAGGCTTTCAGGGATACAGCCTCCTGACGGTCCTCCCATCTGGACGGCCTTAAATTTTCTTCCCTTTTTTATCCCCCCGCCTATGTCAAAAATAATGGTCTTCAGAGGCGTGCCCATAGGCACTTCAATAAGCCCGATATTATTTACCGCGCCTGTGAGGGCAAAGACCTTGGTCCCGGTGCTTTTTTCAGTGCCGAGACTTTTATACCAGTCGGCCCCGTTCATAATTATCAGAGGAATCTGCGCAAGGGTTTCAACATTATTTAAAACCGACGGCTTGTCCCATAATCCCTTGTGGGCAGGGAAGGGCGGCCGTGGTCTCGGCATGCCGCGCTTGCCCTCAATGGACCGCATCAAAGCGGTTTCCTCTCCGCAGACAAAGGCCCCGGCTCCTTGATAAATTTCAAGGTCAAAATCAAAACCGCTGTCAAAGATGTTTTTACCTAAGAGTCCTGCCTCATAACACTGGTCTATCGCCAGCTGAAGCCTTTTAACAGCCAGAGGGTATTCAGCCCTTACATAAATGTATCCGTTATGAGAGCCGATGGCCCTTGCGCCGATAATCATGCCTTCAATAACGGCGTGCGGGTCAGCCTCCATGACAGACCTGTCCATAAATGCGCCCGGGTCGCCTTCATCTCCATTGCAGAGCATGAACTTAACATCAGATCTGACCTTTGAACAAAATTCCCATTTCATGCCCGTCGGAAATCCGGCTCCGCCTCGGCCTCTTATACCTGAATCTTTTATCACATTTATTACGTCCTCGGGGGTCATCTGCGTCAGCGCCTTAGCTGCCGCCTGATAACCGTCTCTTGCAATGTATTCTTCAATTTTTTCAGGGTCAATTAGCCCTTTATTTCTTAAGACCCTTAGAACCTGATATTTAAAGAAAGGGATGTCCTTCATCAGGGGAACGGCAGACTTTTTCTCAGGCTCCTTGAACATCAGCTTCTCATACGGCCTGCCTTTAAGGAAGTGTTCTTCTACCAGTTTGGGTATTTCTTCTGTGGTAACTGACTGATAAAAAATGTCATCCGGATAAACCGACATCACAGGACCTTTTGCGCAGTAGCCGTTACAGCCGGTGAGGACTACTTTAATTTCATCTTCAAGCCCTTTTTTCTTCAGCTCATCCTCAAGAACGGACTTAACGTTTGTGGCTCCGCTGGCAACGCAGCCCGTCCCTGCACACAGCATTATATTTGCGCGAAAATTATTCATTGCGTTTATAGCGTTATAGCGTTCATTGCGTTTATAGCGTTCATCGCGTTTATAGCGCAACAAACGCTCAACGCTGAACTGTCTCTAATATGTCGTTTCACATCCTGCTACCAGCACATATTTTTCAACAGGGGTTCCTGCCATAATATGCTCTTTGAATATCTGTTTAATTTGCTCTTCATTTAAATCGCAGTATTTTACAGGCGGCTGGTTGATTATCTCAACAGTCGCCATGGGCTCGCGGGCGCAAAGCCCTGCACAGCCTGAGGTCGTGACTATGACATCCTTTATACCGGCATTTGAAATTTCATCCATTAATGCGGTCATGACAGCCCTTGCCCCTGCCGCAATTCCGCAGGTGCCCATGTGGACCGTAACCTTGGCCCTGTAACCGCCTTCTCTCAGGTTAAATTCCGCCTGATGTTTTTCTTTAATCTTCAGAAGGTCCTCTATCGTCAGTCTCGTCATTTTTAATCTCCTTTGCCGGCCGCAGATTCATCCCCTTCGGACATTTCCGCTGTCTGAAGCGAGGCATAGTTGCCCAGGGCGTCTACAGCCTTTTTCTGAGTCAGGGAGCCGTATGTATCGTGGTCTATGACCATGACAGGCGCAAGGCCGCAGGCGCCGAGGCATCTGACGGTTTCAAGAGAAAATTTTTTATCTGCCGTTATTCCGCCGACATCTATCATAAGCGTATCTTTAAGTTTGGCTATGATTGTTTCAATACCTTTGACATAACACGCAGTCCCGAGACAGACCCTTACAGTGTGGTCGCCCCTCGGTTTCATTGTAAAGAATGAGTAAAACGAAACAATGCTGTGAATCTCAGCCGGAGATATATTCAAGCCTTTTGCAATGCGTTTTTGTATTAAGGGCGGCAGGTATCCGACGATCTCCTGCGCGCGCTGAAGCACCGGTATTGCACAGCCCGGCTTGTTTTTATACTCTCTGATGACCCTGTCAAGCTCGGCAATCATGGCCGGAGGGAATTCATCTTTTGGTTTTTCTCCGCCAACTGTCCCCTTTATCCATTGAAAGGCCCTGCGCGTAACATCCGTAAGCACTGCCGGCGTAAACGGCTTCGGCACATAATCAATGATGCCCATCTCAAGCGCTTCTTTGATTGTCTCCTGTGTCGGATAGCCTGTAATGACTACAATGCCCTGCGCCGGGTTGGCCCTTTTTATCAGTTTGATCAGCGTTAGGCCGTCCATTCCGGGCATCTTCAGGTCGGTGAGCACAAGGTCATAGCTGGTTTTTTCTGTTTTGCGCAAGGCCTCTGCGCCGCCGGAGGCGCTGTCTACATTGTAGCCTTCAGCAGTTAAGATTCTTTCACAGCTTTTTATGACGACAAGCTCATCATCAACTACCAGCACGCTGCCGGACATTTAGACTCCTTTTTAAAAACCGTTATGCGTAATCCGTAATGTGTATTTACTTTTCGCTATAAACGCTGAACGCAATGAACGCTATAAACGCATTACTCGCCAAGCGGAAACACCCTTGCCAGCCATATCAGCCAGCCCTCTGAAAGGTGTTCCTGCAATAAGACGGCCATGACGTCATTGACCTTTGTATTTATCTCCCTCAGCTCTCCGTTCATCGGCGCCATGAGATCATTGCTCTGGCCTGTGCCTGTATAGAGCCTTGCAAACGGCTCGCCTGCTGTAAATTTTTCCAAGTCTTTTATAAAATCAACATACATGAGATTGCCCGTCAGAATCCAGTATCTCAGGTCACAGCCTATCTCCCATAAATTATTATCAATCGGTCTGGCCCAGGTGCCTTCTTTATAAAATATTACGGGATTTTCCGTGTCCCTTGAGGGAATTGTGTAATTCCTGAAGTCATTAATAAAGGCCTGCCTCAATATCCAGCCTTTGGTGTCAAAGACTTTCTTGGCTATATTTATCATGAAATCAGGCGTAAAAGGTTTTTCAATGTATTCCGAGGCGCCTAATGTTATGGATTCTTTTGCGTCTTCAAGAGTAGGGTAACCTGTGATTATTACGACATCGGTTTTAGGCTTGATTATGCGGGACTCTTTAAGCACGGTCATGCCGCTGATGTCAGGGAGCCTGACGTCGGCGATTACCAGGTCGTAATCCTCGTTGGATATTTTATTGAGTGCGGCTTCGCCTCTTTCAACCGTAGTAATATTGTAGCCTTCCGCGCCTAATATCCTCTTACAGCTCAGGCTTACAATCGGGTCATCGTCAAGTACAAGGATTTTACCCTTTTCCATCATCAGCCCTTTCTAATTTTTTATAAACCGGAATGACGGGACTTATTGAGGTCATATCTTATCATATCCTGTGTATCTTTTAGCCACTGTCTTATACCGTCTTTAATAAAATTTATTACCTCAGGGTCATTCACAGGAACATCCCCCAGTTTTTCCTTAATCTCTGCCGTATCAATTAAATAGTTTTTTTCATTTCTTTTGAATTCAAATATGAAATCAATGTGAGGACCGGCGGCAATCAAAACCGCTATGGTTTTTTCAATGTCTCCGAGGGGTTTTCTGTCAATGTGGTCGTGTTGAAAATTTGCAGTGATGGTGGTGCCTTGGCCCTTTCCCGACTTGATGGAAATATTCCCTCCCGCCTCTCTTGCCGCATCTGCCAAAAAAGGGATGCCGAGCCCTGTGCGCTTTGCCTTTGTCGTAAAAAATGGGTCAGAAGCCATTTTTATTGCTTCCTCATCCATGCCCCTGCCGTTATCAGTTATCTCAATGCTGAAAAGATTTTTGCCGGTGTCTTCAGTTATTGTCAGCCGGATTTTTGCCGCGTCAGCGTTTATTGAATTTTCTATGACGTCAAGAATGTGAAGGGAAAGGTCTTCCATCGCCGGTTTTTAAAACGGATTATAGCAGAATATAATTTTCATGGCTACAAAAGAAATTAACGTTTGATATTAAAATATTTTATAGTGGCTATAAGTAGTTATAAAAATCATTGACAGGATTATGGGGATAATGTATAAAAAATTTATATAGTTAGCGTCTGTTTTATTTTTATAAATGTTAGGGTGGAAGGGTAGGCAATGAAGACACGGGGGGTAGTTTTATTCGGTTTATTAAATAAGTTGGGACTGCTTCAAAAACGATGTCATTCCCGTGAAGACGGGAATCCAGAGTATTTTAACAAAGGACTGGATTCCGGCTTAAAACCTGCCGGAATGACAAATTATTTTTTTAGGTCAATAATTATTATTGCAGGAATTTTATGTTTGGCTGTTCCAGCCTTTGCCGGCACGATTGAACTCCCGCAGACCGGGCAGACAAAGTGTTATTCAGGAGTATCTCCATACAACGAAATCCCCTGCGCAGGCACAGGGCAGGATGGGGAGATAATGGCAGGAGTTGCATGACCTATTCCTAGGTTTACAATCACGTATTGAAATGCAACTGCCCCATGTGCCAACCAGAGTTCAGATTGCGATGGAAGTTCTTCCATAAATTCCAAACGAGTCATAACGATAAAATCCATAAATTTATCTTAATTTAAGGATTGCAAATCCCAATATTTTGACAAATTTATGGATTTAGGTTAAAATTAATGTCAGGATGATCGGGCGCGTATATAAAATTGATGAATTAATAAAACCTAACAAGGTGCTAATTATTTATGGGCCAAGGCAGGTGGGAAAGACCACGCTTTTAACTAATTTTTTAAGCGGCATCAAACTAAAATATAAACTTGATTCAGGAGATAATATAAGAACACGGCAGGTTTTAGGCTCGCAGGATTTTACCCGGATACTTGAATATGCTTCAGGATACGAGTTAATTGCTGTTGATGAAGCACAGCAGATCCCGGGCATTGGCATGGGATTGAAAATTATAGTGGACCAGATTCCCGATATTATGGTTATTGCAACCGGCTCGTCCTCTTTTGACCTTGCAGGAGCTGTGGGAGAACCACTAACAGGAAGGAAGATAACAATCACTCTTTATCCAGTATCGCAACAGGAACTTTTATCTGTCAACAATAAATCTGAACTAAAGTAAAAATTAGAGGAGTTTCTTGTTTTTGGTTCTTACCCTGAGGTTATTACTTCAAAAAGCCGTAAGGATAAAATTAATGTGCTTGAAGAAATTGTTGATTCATATTTGTTAAAAGACGTCCTTGCATTAGACAGAATAAAGGGTACAAGTGCTTTGCTTGATTTATTAAAACTCATTGCGTTTCAGACAGGAAGCCAGGTTTCTCTTAATGAATTGGCAACACAAGTCAAGCTTGATGTTAAAACAGTAGGCAGGTATCTTGATATTTTTGAGAAGGCATTTATTATCCGGCGCATAGGCGGATTCAGCAGAAATTTGCGGAAAGAAATCGCAAAAAAGGCAAAGTATTATTTTTTGGATAACGGCATCAGGAATGCTGTCATTTCACAGTTTAATCCTTTGAGCAGCCGCAACGATATAGGTATTTTATGGGAAAATTTTTTAATGGCTGAGAGGATTAAAAAATGTGCATATCA